>VHBV01000187.1 GCA_016882165.1 Candidatus Pelagibacterales bacterium | reverse complement strand
ATTCTTTCGCTATAAGATCTATCGCTATCTTCAATATCACGTGTTAAATCACGCAAAACTTCGGCTAAAAGCATGATGTCGCCGGAGTTAATTTTTGTTTCATATTCTTGAGCTCTTCTGCTCCACATACCTTTTAGTTTTTTAATTCCACTTCTAAGAGTTGAAAAAACTTCTTCCATTTGGGCTTTAGATACCAAATGTCTTAAACCAATTTTTTCCGCACTATTTGTTGGAATTTTGATTGTTAGCTTTTCTTTTTCAAAAAACATCAAGTAGCAATGAAATTCTTGACCAAGAACTTCTGATTTTTCGATATCAATAATTTTTCCAACTCCATGAGAAGGATAAATTGCGTGATCTCCAACTTTAAAAGATAATTTGTTTTTGTTATCGCCGGATTTTTTGTTGCTTAAAACTGTTTTTGATTCTTTTTTTTCAAGAGTTTGAATGGTTTCTTCTTTTTTTAGTTTTAAAGATTTGTTATCAGTTTTCTTAGATTCTGAAATTTTTTTATTATCAACCTTATTTTTTGTAGAGACTTTATCTTGTTTCTTTATTGATTTTTTCTCGGTTGCCTTATTTTTTTTGACTGTAATTTTTTTATATTTTTTTACTTCAGATTTTTTTTGAGCTGTTTTTTTTACTGACTTATTTTTCTTTGCAGGCATAAAATTTCGAAATTATTTAAACGTTATCTATATTAGAAATCAGTTGTTTATTGTTCAAGATTACTCTTGAGAAGAGTTTTTATTTTTATTTAAGTCAAAAAATATACTTGATAAAAATAATGCAAACAAACACTATACTAGATTTTTTAGAGAGTAGCAAGAAAAATTTATAAAAAATATTATAAATTAAAAAATATTACATTAGAATAGCTCTATCTATTTTTAGTTTGAAACAAGTAAGGCTTAATTGCGGAAGGTTCGGTGATCATTATATAAAACAAAAATACTAGTTAATTTTGAAAGAAATACTTAAAAAAATACGCAAAGTTAAAAGCTTAAAACTTTTAGTTTTGATTGATTTAATTATCAGTCACTATTTGTTCAAACCTATTGCAATATCTATAATTGTTAGCTTTTTTGCTGTTCAGGGTTTTAAAATATTGCAAGATTTTGTCTCCAATTATAATTATGTTAGCGATCTTAAGAAAAAAGCTAATTCAATAAAGATTAACATTCTTAAATCAAAAAATGGTGTTGATATTTACGAAGAACAAATTGTTGATTATCAGGTAAAAAAAGGCGATACAGTTCTTAAAATTTTATTAGATCTTGGAGTTAGCGAAGCAGATGCTTTTTCAATACTAGAAGCAACAAAAAAAGTTTATAATCCTAAGTTAATAAATAACAAAAGCTCTCTTACAATAAAATACAAAGCAAAAGTTGATTATGAAGATGATTCAGGTTCTATAGAAGATTCAAAAAAAGATGTTGTAGTAATAGAAATGGAAATATCACTTTCTCCTGAATTAGAAATCAAAGTTTCTCGCAAAGAAGACGGAACTTATGAGTCAAAAGAAATAAAGCTTGCTCTAACTAAAAATGTTACCAAGTATTATGGAGAGTTAAATAGCGGTCTTTTTGTTGATGGTGTTCAAGCTGGTATATCACCTAATGCCATGATGAATATGATTAATTTATATAGTTATGATGTTGACTTTCAGCGTGATATTAAAAAAGGTGATAAATTTGAAATGGTGGTTGAAAGTTTTTATACTAAAGAAGGCAAGAAAGTTAAAGATGGTAATATATTGTTTACATCACTTGTAATCCAAGGTAAGCCAATAGAAATATATATGCATCTTGTTAATAATAAACCTGAATATTTTGATGCGAAAGGTAATAGTGTAAGAAAATCTTTGTTAAAAACTCCAATTAATGGTGCAAGAGTTTCTTCTGGTTTTGGTGTAAGAAGACATCCAATTTTAGGATATTCAAGAATGCATAAAGGTATTGATTTTGCTGCTCCAAGTGGTACTCCAATTTTTGCAGCAGGTAGCGGGACAATTACTTATTATAGTGTGAAAGGTGGTTATGGTAATTTTGTTCAAATTAAACATAACAATGATTATTCAACAGCTTATGGTCATGCAAGCAGGTTTGTTAAGAAACTACGTCTTGGCTCAAAAGTAAAGCAGGGTGACGTGGTAGCTTATGTTGGAAGCACTGGTCGTTCAACCGGTCCTCATCTTCATTTTGAAGTTCTTTACAAAGGTATGGCAATAAATCCTGCGAAAGTTAAAGCAACTTCTGGATCTAGGCTTGGCGGGAAAGAGCTATCTCGTTTTAAAGCTGCAAAAGAAGAAATTGACAGATATCGCAAAAATGTTCCAAATCAAATAAAAAATTAATGAAAATAGTTAACATTCTTTTCAATCACAAAAGATCTGCTCATGATAATAAAGTTTTGGGTGTTGAAAGATGCTTTATTGATTATACGAAGCATTTTATTGCTGATGGAAATGATGTTTTATCAGTTATTCAAAATGGTGTTGTTTATAAAGAAGAAGTTGAGAAAACTAAATCTAAAGTATTACAAGAAAGAGCTTTTGGTAAAGCTGACTTTATTACAATTTTTAACCTAACCAAAGAACTTATATCGTTTAAACCAGATATT
>VHBV01000186.1 GCA_016882165.1 Candidatus Pelagibacterales bacterium | reverse complement strand
GGCCATGTAAAAAATACAGTTAAGAAAATTAGAAACAAATTTGAGAATTTTAATGAATGTTTAGATATGGCTTTAATGGGAGTATAGATTTATGTTTTGGTATATGTCAATAAATGCCGATGCTGTACTTTATTCTAAAAATAATGCTTTTACAGTTTTTATTGTAGGTAAACCCAAGGATATTACACAATCAGGTGCTTCTACAATTATTGCAAGCGGATATAATATGTCTGATGGGTGGTCAATTTCAAAAACTGCAGCCTCTGGTACAAATCTTACAGTTTCAACTCCAAGATGGTACTTTCAAATTGGTGGAAGATTCAGTGGAACTGGATATGATTCTTTTTATCAGGGTTATTTATCAGAAATAATTGTCTTTGATTCTGTTCTTTCTGATGCTGACCATAAATCAATATAGCAATATCTAGGACAAAAATATCAAATCCGAGTTTCTTCTTAGATTATTGAATAGGAGTATTATTTTTTTTGAAGCTCTTAATTCTTAAAAAATATAAATTTGGAATAGTGAGATTTCCTTAAAAACAGAATAGAAATAATTATTATTCAACTATTCCTTAATACTATCAGCTTTCTTACGTCTCATTTCAATTATATCATTTACTAGAGAATCTCTAATGTTTTGTGCAACAACTTTGTTCATATTACTTTGCAAGTATTCTTCTGCACTGTAAGTTCCAAAACGATTAGTGCTTACTGTGTAGCTATCATTTAATGTTGTTATTCCTTCTGATATTTTTTTCCCCGTTTCTAGATCCATAAGTTCATAACGAACAGTCAGTAAAATTTTGTTACGACCAGAAGAACCTGTTCCAGTTGTAAAAGTTGAAGAAGTTGTTCTGCTTGATTTAAGAACTAAAAAATATTTTGGTTCAATTGTCAGATAGTCTGGGTTTAGAAGGTCATATAGACTATTTTTTAAATCTTGATCATGCTGGTTTCTATCTTTCTTTATTCTTATTGCTGCTAATTCATGAGAATAAGAATTATCTTGTTTGGCATCATCTTTATAAATAACCTCGAAGCCGCAACAAAAAAGGTTTAAAGATAATAATATGACCAAATATTTTTTAAGCATTATCTTTTATTTTTAATTGCACTCTCAACAAATGATACAAAGAGAGGATGAGCAGCAAAAGGTTTTGATTTTAATTCTGGATGAAATTGTACTCCAACAAAAAATGGATGATTTTTTATCTCAACAATTTCTGGTAAATTTCCATCAGGAGACAGCCCAGAAAATGTAAGGCCAGCTTTTTCTAATTGTTCTTTAAAGTTTATATTAACTTCAAATCGATGTCTATGGCGTTCAGATATTTTGGATTTGCCATATATTTTTTCTGCTAAAGAGCCTTTTTTTAGATTACAAGGATAAGCTCCAAGTCTCATAGTACCGCCCAAATCTTTACCAGCTTTTTTGATTTTTTTACCACTTTTGTCAGCCCATTGATTCATCAAACCAATCAAAAAAGTACCTTTTTTGGCAAATTCACTGGAAGTAGCATCAGTTATTTTTAAAACGTTACGAGCATATTCAATTACAGCCATTTGCATACCATAACATATTCCAAGGCAAGGAATTTTGTTAATCCTTGCTTGCTCAATCATAGTTATTTTACCTTCAACTCCATCTTCACCGAATCCTCCTGGCACCAAAACAGCATCGATATTTTTTGGTAAATTGCTTTTTTTATCGCGAGCGTTAACCCAAATAATATTGGCTTTAGATTTAAGAGAAAAAGCGGCATGATCAATTGCTTCAAGCAATGATTTGTAAGAATCACGATAGTCATTGTATTTACCAACAATAGCAATATTAACTTTGTGCTTAGGGTTTTCAATTGCATCTTTGATTTTATTCCACTTACTCAAATCTGGTTTTTTCTTGTGATCAAGTTTGAAGAATTTTAGAATTTCAGTGTCTAACCCATTTTGGTGATAGATAATTGGAACTTCGTAAATATTTTTTGCATTTGGAGCTGCAATTACCGAAGAGGTTGGAACTGAGCACATTTTAGCAATTTTTTCCAAATGAGACTTGGTTGTTGGTCTTTCAGCTCTGCACAATAGAACGCTTGGTTGAATTCCAATTGAACGTAGTTCTTTTACTGAGTGTTGTGTTGGTTTAGTTTTTAATTCGTCAGCACTTTCAATATAAGGAAGTAAAGTTAGATGAAGAAATGCACATTTTTCTTGACCAAGTTCGTAACCAAGTTGACGAATTGCTTCAAAAAAAGGCAATGCCTCTATATCTCCAACTGTTCCGCCAATTTCACACAAAGCAAAATCAACATCTTTTAAATCATTTAAAATGAACTTCTTTATTAGGTCTGTAACATGAGGAATCACTTGAACAGTGCCACCAAGATAATCACCTTTTCTTTCCTTAGTTAATAAATCTAGGTAAATTTGTCCTGCAGTTACATTATCAGATTTTTTAGCATCAACACCAGTAAAACGCTCATAGTGACCCAAATCAAGATCTGTTTCTGCACCATCTTCGGTAACAAAAACTTCACCATGCTGGGTAGGGCTCATAGTGCCTGGATCAATATTTAGGTAAGGATCAAGTTTTCTTAATCGAACTTTGTAACCACGAGTTTGAAGC
>VHBV01000185.1 GCA_016882165.1 Candidatus Pelagibacterales bacterium | reverse complement strand
AATTGATAATATTAGAAAAAGAGCTTTAGAAAAAAGAGAAGCTCTAAAAAAACGAGCTCCTTCATTTCAACAAGCTTTGATACTTGATAGAGAAGGACCACAAATTTGGCGTGACAAAGTTAACTTGAAAGAAAGATCTAATTCAGCAAGAGAAAGAATTCAAAGCAGAAGATTAAGAGCCCGCAGTAGATGGGCAAGTCTCGATTATCAAATGGCTGAAGAAGCAAGTGGAAATGCCTAAAAAAATTTCATTTAATTACTTATCGAATTTGTTGCAAACTATTCCCTGTGATATGGATGTCCTTCAATAATTGACTGCGCTCTATATAATTGTTCTATTAAAATTACTCTTACCATCATATGAGGAAAAGTCATCTTTCCTAAAGAAATTTTTATTTGAGATTTTTGCAAAATTTCTTTACCAAGACCATTAGCTCCACCAATAATAAAAGTTAAATCTGAATCACCACTAACCGCAAAGTCAGAAAGCATTTTTGCAAAATCGATACTACCAAATTGTTTACCATGCTCATCCAAAACAATTACTTTAGAGTTTGGTTTTAAATTCTTAATGATTAAATCAGCTTCACTTTCTTTTATTTTTTCTATAGAAAAGTTATGAGAATTTTTCAAATCCAACTCTTTTAATTCTATTTTCCACTTTAATCTTTTTAAATAAGTTTCAAAAACTTGCTTAAATGGACTATTTTCAAATTTACCAATTGAAATTATTGAGATTTTCATGAAGTTGTTGAATTTAATTTTTAACTAAAGATAAAGATAAGTAATATCAAAGTAAAAATCCATTGATTGAGATCTTACATCGCTAATCACTATCTTATAGTGCTAGTTAAATCAATAAATTGAGACTTACTAAATACCAACCTAATTATAAACTAATGAAAAGAATTGCAATTTATCCTGGTACTTTTGATCCAATAACTTTTGGTCATCTTGACATAATTAAAAGAGCCACACAATTATTTGATCATCTAATTATTGCAGTTGCTAAAGATAATGCAAAACAAAATCTCTTTACCTTAGATGAAAGAGTTGCATTGGTGGAAGAAGAAATAAAAGTTTTCAATAGCCAAGAAAAAACTGTTATTGTTGAAGAATTCGAAGGTTTGCTAGTAAAATTTGCAAAACAAAAAAATTCACAAATTATTATTCGCGGACTTCGAGCTGTTTCAGATTTTGAGTATGAATTTCAAATGTTCGGAATGAACTCTAAACTTGATCCACAAATTCAAACTGTTTTTTTACCAGCTTCTGAAAATACTCAGTTTATTGCCTCAAAACTGGTAAAAGAGATTGCAAAACTTAATGGTGAAATTGATCGCTTTGTTTCAAAAAATGTTTCTCAAGCTTTAAAACAAAAACTTCAAATTTCTTAATCATGAAAAGAATTGAAGAAGAAATCTGGATTTTATCTGATGGAAGAGCTGGCACATTCTCACAAGGAGTTGGTTTAGCACAAGCTCTTGGAATTTCTTATAAAATAATTGAAGTTAATTATAGTATTTTTGCAAAGCTACCAAACATTTTTTTTAGTAGTTCAAAATTACGTTTAAGTCAGAAAACTATAAATCAGCTTAATAAAATAGATTATTTCCCAAAAGCTATAATTTCTTGTGGAAGAAGAACAGCTCCGGTTGCTCTGTATTTGCAAACACAATCTTTGTCAAAAATAAAAATTATTCAAATAATGAATCCAAATTTAAACTTTGGAAAATTTGATTTTGTTATTCTGCCAAAACATGACAATTTTGATGCTGCAAAATTTAATAATGTTATAACAACAATTGGATCTTTGACAAAGATTAATCAAGAAGCTATAGAAAACGAAAAGCAAAAATTTTTTCAAGAATTTGAAAATATTAAGGAACAAAAAATAGCTATCCTACTTGGAGGATCTTCTAATAAAACTCAGTTTGAAATTGAATCCGCAATCAAATTAGCAAAAATAAGCAGCAAAATTGCAAATAATATGAATGCTTCTTTGATTATTTTAAACAGTCGCAGAACTTCTGATGAAATAAGCTATAACTTCATTAAAAATCTTAACTGTAGTTTTAAATTTTTTGACTGGAAAAAAATAACTCAAAATCCTTATTTAGCAGTTTTAGGTTATGCAGATTTTTTCATAGTTACCGGAGATTCTGTTTCAATGATTTCTGAATGTGCGTCAACTGGAAAACCAATTTACATTTTTGACGAAAAGAATATTTCTTCCAAAAAACACAAAAATTTTCATAAAAATTTATTCAAAGAAAAATATGCTTCTGAATTAAAGGAAGACTTGGAATTCTTAGAAAAAAAATCTTCTGAAATTTTAAATGAAACACAAAGAGTTGCACTCTTAATCAAAAATCGTTGTGGGTAACTTTTATTATTTGCAAAAAAATCAATTTTATGTTACAAGAACTTCACTTGCAAAATTAAGTCCAAAAATTTCTTGATTAACTTTTTAATTTTCTTACTTTTTGATCAGCAAAAAAATAAACTTTACCCTTTTTCATTCTTGATAAAAAAAATTTTAAAACCATTCAAAATAAACAAAGTTTTAGATTTTTTTCTTAAAAACTTCTCAAACAAACTAAAAGCTTTATTGCTTTTGTTGCTTTTAAGTTCTTCTTGTACAGACCAAGGATGTATAGAAGCAGATGATTTTGGTGAATATGAATATCAAACATTAGAAGTTTTAGCAAATAACTCTGCAGA
>VHBV01000184.1 GCA_016882165.1 Candidatus Pelagibacterales bacterium | reverse complement strand
ACAGATATGACTCAACAACGCGGAATTCACGGTTTTAAAGAAAATATTGGCGAGTCTTATTTTGATTATCTCAAAAGCCAGTCTGACTTAGTTGTTATGCTTGACGAGGCGCATCATTATCACGCCAATGCTGCACTTGAATCTTTGGATATTCTTGATCCGCTTTTGGCTTTGGAAATGACCGCAACGCCTTATTTGGGGACAAAAGGAAGCGGCAAAAACGCCCGCCAAATTAAAATGAAAAATGTTTTATATTCTTACAATTTGGGCGACGCTGTAAGGGGCGGTTTGGTGAAAAATCCTTGGCTTGGAACTGAAGCTGACATTGATTTTTCAAATTTTGATCTTGATTCAATTGAAGCTGACACCAGAAAATTGCAACTAGCAGCATTTTTTCATCAAAGAGCCAAACTTGCGCTACAAGAATATGCTTTAGAAAATAATGTAAAAATTATCAAACCAGTTTTGTTAGTTGTTGCGAAGGATACAAATCATGCTAGTGAGTTAAAAAATTTGATTGATAGCGATGATTTTCGCACCGGCGAGTTCAAAGGCAAAGTTCTTGAAATTCACACAAAAATTAAAGGCGAAGAAGCGGAAGGAAATATCGAACAATTAATTTCGCTAGAAGATGAAGGAAATTTAATTGAGGTGGTTATTCATGTTAACATGCTTAAAGAAGGCTGGGATGTTGCGAATGTTTACACAATTGCACCTTTGCGAGAATCGGCAGCGGCAATTTTAACCGAACAAACAATTGGCCGAGGTTTGCGCTTGCCTTATGGCGAGAGAACGGGAAATGAATTGGTTGATAAATTGGTGATTGTTGCCCACGAGCAATATTCAAAAATTCTTGAAATGGCGAAAGATTCAGTGCTAATTCAAGGACAAATTGAGCAAATTAGCCCGCAAGAAATTGGAGAGAAAAAGGTTTTGATTGAGTCTTTACCTATTGTTGTGAGTGAAATGGTAAATGAAATCACAAAAAGCCAAGCAACAATGGTTGCAATTGAAATTGAAGCGAAAAAAAAAGTTTTAAAAAATCCGCAAAACGCAAATCTTAGCGAAGAAAAACAGCAAGAAATTATTGTCAAAGAAACCAAAAATAAGGTTTTGGATTTAGCTAAAAAAATTATTTCGCACGATCAACAATCCGTAAAAAACTTGCCTTTATTTGATTATAGCAGCGAGGCAAAAATTGAGATTAATAAAATTGCCGCTGATTTTTATGAAAAGCCAAAAACTCATTATATTGCAATTCCGCGCCTTGATTTAAGACCAACTTTTAGCGAGATGGAAATTTGTGATTTTGATTTAGATGAAACAAGAATGCGTTTTTATAGCAATGAAAGAAATATTATAGAAGAACAGCTACAAAATGATTTAGAAAAAAATTTACTTAATGAAGAAATTTTTTCTCAGAAAAATAAACAAATAACCAAAATTAATAGCTTTGGAAAGCTTTCAAACCAAGCGCCGCAAAACACTATTATTGCCGCACTTTGTGATTTTGATGTTGTTGATTATGATGATAAAAATCAAAAACCCTTGCTGTTAAAATTGGCAAATCAGGCAGTTGATCATTATCGCAAAAAAGCAAAAGATGAAGAAAATTTATCTTTAATTGTTGAAAGCAACGCCAGAACGATTGCCGAAGATATTTATAAACAAATTGCTGAAAATGTTGAATATAAATCACCTTCATATTTGAAATCAGAAATTGGCAAACCTAAGCCATTGGAGCAGCATAATATTGCAACAATTGCCGAAAACTGCGTTTCTTTGCAATCTCAATTTGATAGTTTTAGTGCCAAGTTTATTTACGAAAATTTTAAAAAAGCCTGTCATGAAAAATATCGTTTTGATTCTTCTGATGAAGCTAGATTTGCTTATCTTTTAGAAAATGATGATACAGTTAAATGTTGGATGAAGCCTTCACCAAAACAATTTGAAGGATTATTTTATACAAAAAAACCAGAAAATATTTTATCCAATTACGAACCAGATTTTGTTGTTGAGTTCGAAAATGAAATTATTTTGGTTGAGATAAAGCCAGAAAGTGAAATCAAGGATTTAAATGTTTTAGCAAAAAAGCAGACGGCAGAAAAATATTGTGAATTAGTAAGTCAAAATATTGGTAAATATTCAATTACCAAGCCTTGGCGTTATGTTATTGTGCTAACAGAGAGAATTAAAATTACTGCCACAGTCAGTAATTTATTGGAGATATTTTAAACCAAAACCATCGGCGATTCTCAAATTAATGATTGTGACACCACTGGTGACACTAACTCAGATTTTAATAAGGTTGAGGTGTTAGATCCGACGGCAAATAAAGAGGATGACTTGGTGTCCCATCTTTTGAGAGGCGCAAATAAGAAAGTCCTGAGTGATGTTTGAGTAAATTGATTAGCTCTTGGCCGCGTAATTTTAGTTTCTTTGGTGGCTGTCCAAAAGCTAACACAATAATTTTGGCCTCACTGGCCATTTGCAGAATCATCTCATCATTTTTTGGGCCGATTGGATCTTTTACTTCGAGCAGTCTGTTTTTATCAGTTGCACGATAAGCATGAACATTGGCGACTAATTGTCCGCCATATCCCCAAGAGCGCGCAAATTTTCCAGTTCGAATCAGAGTTGGGTCAGCATAATCAATACAGGCTACACTTGGATTCATTAACAACCACATGGCCAAGGGTTTTGATTCATCCCAGATTTCACGAAGCTGATAGCGGT
>VHBV01000183.1 GCA_016882165.1 Candidatus Pelagibacterales bacterium | reverse complement strand
AAGTTGAACCTGTGCTTTCATAATCATGCGCCAGATTAGTTAATCTTCCTTCATGAAAAGCCAAAGTATATCCTCTATTTGCTACAGAATTTATTTCGTCCATATAATCATCAGCATTCCAATTTTGCGGATCTTTTAAATAATCATCAATTGCAGCACGATAAACTCTTGCAACACTTCCTGCATAAAATTCAGTTTTATTACGTCCCTCAACTTTGAAAGAATCAAGACCAAGTTTGATATATTCGTCAAGTTTTGGCAATAAACACAAGTCTTTTGAATTCAGAATGTAAGAACCATTTACATCTTCTTCAAATGGCATCAAAGCTCCTGGCCTAATTTCTTCTTCCAAGAAAAAATCAAATAAATCTTTATTATTTTCATTTATCTCAATTTCATGTTCGGTATTGTCTTTCAACTTTATTTTAAGCTTATAACCCCAGCGACAAGAGTGAGCACAACTTCCTTGATTTGCACCACGTTCAGCCATAAAATTAGAAAGCAAACATCTACCAGAATAAGTCATACACATTGAACCATGAACGAATGTTTCAATTTTTATATTTGGACATTTCTGACGAACTTCTGAAAGCTCTTCAAAACTTACTTCACGAGCCATAACAACCAAACTGGCTCCTTGTTTTTCCCAAAAATCAACTGTTAACCAAGAACAAACGTTAGCTTGAGTTGAAATATGCAATTCAAGTTCTGGAGCACGCTCACGTACAAATTGAAAAACTCCTGGATCTGAAACAATTAAACCATCTGGCTTAACTTTCTGTACCGTTTCAATAAATTGTGGAAGTTTTTCAATATCTTTGTTATGAGAAAATAAATTCAATGTTAAGTAAACTTTTTTACCCTTTGAGTGAGCATATTCAATACCTTCAACTAAATCTTCCAAACTAAAAGCAGATTTAACACGCAAAGACATATCAGGAGTTCCACAATAAACAGCATCTGCGCCATAAAGAATTGCTGTTTTTAGTCTATCTAAAGTTCCGGCTGGAAGTAAAAGTTCAGGTTTTTTCATGAATTAAAAAGTTGTTTTGTATAACTATGCTGCGGATTAGAAAATATCTTTCTCTTTTCGTCAAGTTCAAGAATCTCACCATTTTTTAAAACAGCAATCTTATCTGAGAATTGTTTTATCAAATCCAAATCATGAGAAATTAGAATATAAGAAATTTCTCTTTCTTTTTGAATATCTAAAAGCAGTCTTAAAATTTCATTTTGTGTCACATAATCAAGAGCAGAGGTCGGTTCATCAAGAATTAATATTTTTGGATTTAAAATTAAAGATCTTGCAATTGCAACTCGCTGACGTTGTCCTCCAGAAAGTTGATGTGGGTATCTATTTATTAAACTAAGAGGTAAATTAAGTTGCGTCATTAAATTCTCAACTTGCTCTAAAAAAAATCTTTCTTTTTTTTCATAAGAAGAAATTATTTTATGTATAACCAAACCTTCTGTTATAATCTCTTTTACTGTCATTCTCGGATTTAAACTAGAAAAAGGATCTTGAAAAATAATTTGAACATTTTTACGCAAATTAAATTCATTTTTCTTCCAATTTTCATTATCAAAAAAACTAATATTTCCTTGAAAATCAACAAGTCCACATAATGCTAAAGCAAGAGTTGATTTTCCAGAACCACTCTCTCCAATAAATCCTAAATTTTCACCTAAACGTAAAGAAAAATTAATGTTTTTGTTGGCAAAAAAATTATCTTTTTTAAAAAAAGATTTTTTAAATTTATGAATAACTGAAAGATTATTTACTTCTAAAACTATTTTTTCTTTTAATATCTTTTGATTCAGCTTATATTCTTCCAGATCTTCAAATAAAATTAATTCCTTTTCTACATTTTCAATTCTTTTGGTAATAATTTGACCATTGTCAATTTCCAAAACTTCATCCGCAATTCTTTTAACTGCTTTCAAATTATGAGTGATAAATAATACAGCAATTTTTAGTTCTTTTTTTAGTCTTAAGAATAAGTTAAGAATTTCATTTTGCACAACAGAATCAAGAGCTGTTGTTGGCTCATCAGCAATCAAAATTTGTGGATTATTCGCCAAAGCAATTGCAATCATAATTCTTTGCTTTTGTCCGCCAGAAAATTGATGAGGATAGTTGTCAATTCTTGTTACTATTGATTCTAACTCAACAAGTTTCAATAATTCTAAAATACGTTTTTGTAAATTTTCTTTGGAAATTTTGGGATTGTGAATTTTTATACTTTCAACAATCTGATTTCTAATTTTATGAAGTGGATTTAAAGCCGAATTTGGATCTTGAAAAACAAAACCAATATTATTTCCCCTAATTTTGCAAATTTCATTATGATTTAGTTTAACTAAATTCTCAGTTTTATCTTTTAATGACAGCAAAACTTCCCCTGATAATTCAGCACCACGCAACAGCCCAACTATAGCAAGAGCAGTAACCGACTTTCCAGAACCACTTTGACCCAAAAGTGCAGTTATTTTACCAAATTCCAAAGAAAACGAAGCGTTATCAACAACAGGTTGTTTTTGAAATGAAATTGAAAGATTTTTTACCGAAAGAACGGTCATATTTGGGAAGAAAAATGGATTGTCACGTCGCTTACGCTCCTAACAATGACGGGGATTTTTCTTTCACTCCTCGTAATTGCGAGGAACTTTGAAAAAGCGACGTGACAATCCAAAAAATCAAAGACTTAGAATTTTCCTTGATAAATTTTAATGATATTATCA
>VHBV01000182.1 GCA_016882165.1 Candidatus Pelagibacterales bacterium | reverse complement strand
TATCAGGGATAATGCAAAAATAAAATCAGATTAAGTTAATAAATTACTCTCTTTGATTTTTTAAAAATTAATGGGGAGCAGTATACTTGCGCATGCGTGCTCACTGGCAATGATGGAGAAAAAAAAGAGGCTCGCTCGCAATTGATAGACAAAGAAACGAACCTAATTTCTGACTTTTTTCTAGCAATTACATTAATTTTTTTAAATTTTTCTACGATAAGAAATTGCTTCAAGTAAGTGATTTTGATTAATATCTTCAGACATTTCTAAATCAGCAATTGTTCTTGCTACCCTTAAAATTCTTGTAATACCACGCATTGAAGTTGCCATTTTTTCTACTGATTTTTGTAAAATTTTTCGACAATCGTCATCAAGTTTTGTGAATTTTTCTAAAGTTTTGCCATTAATTTTAGAGTTTAACTTAGGCAAATTTTGCATTGATTCTTCATTTTTATATCTTTCTTCTTGCACTTTTCTGGCTTTTGAAACTCTTATAGCAATTTCTTTAGAGCTTTCACTTTTATAATTTTCTTCACTTAAATTTGATGCAAAAATATCAACTTGAGGAACGTTAATAGCAATATCAATTCTGTCTAAAAGTGGTCCAGAAATTTTATTCTTGTAATCTTCTCCACAGTTTGGTGCCTTTTTACATTCACGATTAGCATCACCTAAAAATCCACAACGACAAGGATTCATCGCTGTTACAAGTTGAAAACTTGCGGGATAAGTTATTCTAGAATTGACTCTAGAAACGCTAACATTACCACTTTCAAGAGGCTGTCTGAGAGAATCAAGAACTTGTCTTGAGAATTCGGCTAATTCATCTAAAAATAAAATTCCATTATGAGCCAAAGAAACTTCTCCAGGCTTAGCTTTTGTTCCGCCTCCAATCATCGCAGGCATTGAACAAGAGTGATGTGGTTCACGATAAGGTCTTGATGTTACAAGTTTTCCATCAACAATATTACCACTAATACTGTGAATCATATTAATTTCCAAAATTTCTTCTAAAGTTGGCGGAGGTAAAATTCCTGGTAAACGTGATGAAAGCATTGATTTTCCTGTGCCTGGTGGTCCTATGAATAAAATGTTATGACCGCCAGCCGCAGCAATTTCCAAAGCACGTTTTGCACCTTCTTGACCCTTAATATCTGATAAATCGGGATAAAAAATTTCTTCAAAATTTTTATTATTTTCTGGACGACTTAAAAACTGTTCGCCCTTAAAGTGATTGATTAAAGCAATTAAGTTTGGTGCTGCAAGAATTTCTAAATCTCCTGCCCAGGCTGCTTCTTTCCCATTAACTTGCGGACATATTATGCCACAATTTCTTTCATTAGCTCCAATTGATGCAGAAATGGTACCATTAATTGAGTTTATTGAGCCATCAAGAGACAATTCTCCTAATACAAAAAAGTTATCAACTGCTTTTTGTTCTAAAATGCCCATTTCAATCAGAATTCCAAGGGCAATTGGTAAATCAAAATGTCCGCCTTCTTTCTGAAGATCAGCGGGAGCTAAGTTTACTGTAATTTTCTTATAAGGCCAAGAAAGTCCAATTGATGATATTGCTGCTCTTACTCTTTCTTTTGACTCTCCAACTGCTTTATCAGGAAGTCCTACTATTGCAAAATTTGCTATTCCTTCAGAAATTTTCACTTGTACTGAAACTTCAACTACGTCGACGCCCAAAAAGGCGAAGGTTTTTATTGTGGCGACCATTATCTTTTGTTACTAAATTAGCGTTTTCTAAAAATTACTTTTTAACATTAATTAATTTGTTTAATCAAAGTTAATTAGTGTTCGGACTTGTGGTGAAAGCCCTTGGTTTTTTTGTGGTGAGGGTTTAGTGGCGAATATTTGATTTAGTGCTGATATCAAATACGTGATGAATTTTTGTTTTAAAAAAAGATATTACAACCAACCCAGGGTAGAATGAGAAAGAAAAATTACTACCTTGGGTTGTAATTTTTGATCAAATAAGTGCCAGTAAATTATTGATTGGAAAGGCTTAATAAGGTTTTGTCAGTTTTTAATAAAATTAGCAAAATATAGCGATTTTGTAAAATTATTATATTGAGAAAAATTGGGTCAGTAATGAATATACCAAATCTAATATCTATACTCTTAATTAAAACCATTTAAACTAATTCAGATTATCAACTAATTTGTGTTTTTATGGCTAAAGCTTATTCACTGGATTTAAGGGAGAGAGTGTTTGATTTACTTGCTAAGGGTAAATCAAAATTATTTATTGAAGAAACTTTAGGTGTAGCAACGAAGACCATATTAAAGTGGCAGAAACGCTATGAAGAAGTTGGTTCAATGGAAAGAGTGATTCCAACCATAACTAGACCGAGAAAGGTAAATTACATAAAAATTCAAAAGTTTATTGAGAAAAATCCTGATAAAACCCTAAAGGAAATTGGCGATAAATTCAGTATTACGGACAAGGCGATTTGGCACATTACTAAACGCCTTAACATCACATATAAAAAAACGCTTTCTGTACGAGGAAAGACGGGAAGATTTGAGAGAAGAATATCAAAAAATCCTCAATCAAATTCCCAAAGAAAATCTCATTTATCTTGATGAGAGTGGATTTGATCTAAATATGAAGAAAGAATATGGTTGGAAAGTAAGAGGAAAAAGGCTTTACGACAATAAAAGCGGTAACAGAAAAAACAAAAGAATCACGGTTATTTCGGCTTATTCAAATAAAACAAAGCAACTAATCGCTCCGATGT
>VHBV01000181.1 GCA_016882165.1 Candidatus Pelagibacterales bacterium | reverse complement strand
CTTCTATTATCAGATTTCTTTTAATTGGTTAAAAAAATTATAATAAATACTTAAAATTTTTATAAAAAATGTCAGAACAAAAAATTGGAACTTATCAAGTTATAGATCACGAATTTGATGTGGTAGTTGTTGGAGCTGGAGGAGCCGGACTTCGTGCCACATTCGGAATGGCAGCAAAAGGTCTATCAACTGCATGCATAACAAAAGTTTTCCCAACACGTTCGCACACCGTTGCAGCCCAAGGTGGTATTTCGGCCGCTCTTGGTAATATGGGTGAAGATGATTGGCGCTGGCACATGTTTGATACTGTAAAAGGATCCGATTGGCTTGGTGATCAAGATGCAATTGAGTACATGTGTAAAGAAGCTCCTGAAGCAATAATTGAACTTGAACACTATGGTGTACCATTTTCAAGAACCAAAGATGGAAAAATTTATCAACGCCCTTTTGGTGGCATGACAAAAGAATTCGGCGAAGGAGGACCTGCACAAAGAACATGTGCTGCCGCTGATAGAACTGGTCACGCAATTCTTCATACTCTTTATCAGCAATCGATAAGACATAACGCACAGTTTTTCATCGAATATTTTGCACTTGACCTAATAATGGAAAATGGTGTTTGTCGAGGAATTACTGCTCTCTCTCTAGTTGATGGCACTATGCATCGCTTTAAAGCTCACTTAGTTGTTCTTGCAACTGGCGGTTATGGAAGAGCTTATTTTTCTGCAACTTCAGCTCATACATGCACTGGAGATGGAAATGCTATGGTTCTTCGTGCAGGTCTTCCTCTGCAAGATATGGAATTTGTTCAATTTCACCCAACTGGAATTTATGGATCTGGATGTTTAATTACTGAAGGCGCTAGAGGAGAAGGTGGATATTTGGTAAACTCTGAAGGCGAAAGATTTATGGAAAGATATGCGCCTAGTGCTAAAGACTTAGCAAGCCGTGATGTAGTTTCTCGTGCGATGACTATGGAAATTTTAGCTGGACGTGGAGTTGGCTCTAACAAAGATCACATTTATCTTCACTTAAATCACTTAGATCCAAAAATTCTTCACGAAAGACTTCCTGGAATTTCTGAAACTGCTAAAATATTTGCTGGTGTAGATGTAACAAAACAGCCAATCCCTGTACTACCTACTGTACACTACAATATGGGTGGAATTCCAACAAATTATAAAGCAGAAGTTTTAAATGTTAAAAACGGCAAAACTGAGGTTGTTCCTGGTTTAATGGCTATTGGTGAAGCTGCATGTGTATCAGTACATGGTGCAAATCGTTTGGGTTCGAACTCACTTCTTGATTTAGTGGTATTTGGTCGAGCTGCCGCTATACAAGCTGCACACTTGGTAAAACCTAATACTCCTCACTCTGATTTCTCTGCAAATAGTGGTGAAGAAGGAATTGCTCGTCTTGACAAAATAAGAAGTTCTAATAAAGACCTTTCAGCTGCAAAAATCAGACTTGATATGCAAAAATGCATGCAATCTCATGCTGCTGTTTTCAGAACTGAAGATAGCCTTGCAAAAGGAACTGAAAAAATGCACGAAATTTTTAATAGCTTCGAAAACTTAAAAATTGCTGATCGAGGCCTAATATGGAACAGTGACCTAGTTGAAGCTTTAGAGCTTGATAACTTAAGATCACAAGCTCTTGTTACTATTAACTGTGCATTAAATAGAAAAGAAAGTCGTGGCGCCCACGCTCGTGACGATTACAAAGATCGTGATGATGAAAATTGGATGAAACACTCAATTATGTGGTGTGATAGCAAAGGTAATACAAAAACCGATTATCGTGAAGTGGTTCTAAAACCTCTTTCTAACGACGTACAAGCTTTTCCACCTAAAAAAAGAGTTTACTAATTTTTACTTCTTTTGAAATAGACTTTTAATCTAAGTAATTTTGATTTAAAAATTTATTTCAAAAAGGAATTAACATAATTTTTTAAAAAAATGGCAGAATTTACACTTCCAAAAAATTCACAAATTGACAAGAAAGCTGGAAAAACTTTCAAAGCAAAAGAAGGTGCTAAAAATGTACGTGTCTTTGAAATTTATCGTTACGATCCAGAAGATGTTAATAAAACAAATCCTCATCTTGATAAATTTGAAGTTGATTTAGATGAATGTGGACCAATGGTTCTTGACGCTCTAATTAAAATTAAGTCTGAACATGATAGTTCTCTTACTTTTCGTAGATCATGTCGTGAAGGAATATGTGGATCTTGCGCTATGAACATTGATGGTACAAATACCCTAGCCTGCACTAAATCAATTTCAGACTGCAAAACCAAAGATGTAAAAGTATATCCACTTCCTCACATGCCAGTTGTAAAAGATTTGGTACCGGACTTAACTCATTTTTATGAACAACATAAATCTGTAAAACCTTGGCTTCAAGCTTCAGAGCCATCCAATCCTTCTAAAGAAAGACTACAAAGTCCAGAAGATCGCGCTAAGCTTGATGGTCTTTATGAATGTATTATGTGTGCTTGTTGCTCAACTTCATGTCCAAGCTATTGGTGGAATAGTGATAAATACTTAGGGCCTGCAATTTTGTTGCAAGCTCAAAGATGGATTGTTGATTCTAGAGATGAAGCAACAGCAGAAAGATTAGACGCTTTGGAAGATCCTTTCAAACTTTACCGCTGCCATACAATTATGAATTGTACAAATGCTTGTCCTAAAGGTTTGAATCCAGCAAAAGCGATTGCTTCAATTAAACAAGCTATAGCAGATAGAAAAGCTTAATTACTTTTG
>VHBV01000180.1 GCA_016882165.1 Candidatus Pelagibacterales bacterium | reverse complement strand
TCCTGGGTTTCGTGCCAAAAATCTCTAAAAATTATTAACGAATAAAATAAATAAAATATGAAAAAACTAAAAAATTTAATTAAATTAAGCGCCAGCGTTCGGGTTCTAATTCCATCGACAATTTCAATTAATAAGAATTTTGACAATTCGCAAGAAGTCGATGATGCATTAAGCTTCTTTTCTCAAGCTTTCGGCGGGGCCACTAGCTTTGTCGCTCTTGGCGCTTGGCAAAGTCAAAATCTTGGATTAATAAAGGAGAAGGTGGTTGCGGTTGAGAGCTTTTGTGATCAATCTGAATTAGAAGAAAGAATTGACGACGTCGTTAACTTCTGTGAGCAACTAAAGAAGAGACTGGATCAAGAGGCAATAAGCTTATTCGTTAATAATGAATTGTATTTCATTTAACTAAAAAAAAGGAGAAATAAAATGGCAAGTCCAAACTTTTACAACAAAAACACAACGAATATTTTCGCAGTAGCAATCGAAAACGAATTTCACTATGAAGACTTAAAAGAAAATTTGCAAAATTTTTTTAAAAGAATTGGCTTTCATTGCATCGATGAAAGCGACAACAGAAGAGTTTTTTTTGGTCAATATGTAGCTGAGAAAAGAGTTGATTTCCACAATAAGGAACAAAGCATATCATTACATATGAAGCCAATTATTAGATGTGGTTACTACAGCGGGGTGAATCTTGACTTTGATTTTATTATTTCGGGACAATGTGATTTTACTTTTTTTAACGATTTTGTGATTGAAGATTATGAAGATTTAGCAACTTACAAGCCAGCCCGTGGATTCAAAACACTTCTGAAAAAAGCAAAACAAGCTTTGGCCCAAGAAGTTAAGGCAATAGAGCAAATTTTCGCGAATAATAGCGAAGCTTTGCGCGTTAGCGCGAAATTTTCAAACGGCGAGACGATCTATTCACGTGTGAATAAAACTTAATAAACTAAAAAATAGGTAAAAAATATGAAAAACAAAACAACAGTGGCAAAGTGCGCAGAACTAATCAGAAAAGAATTAAAAGAAAACTTTCCACAAACTAAATTTTCAGTCAAATCTAGCAATTACTCAATGGGAAATTCTGTAAGAGTTAGCTGGACTGATGGAGCGGCAGAAAATAAAGTTGAAGAACTTTTGACAAAATATCAATATGGAGGATTTAACGGACAAGAGGATATTTATGAGAATACCAACTGGCGCGATGATATCTCACAAACTAAATACTTATTTTGTGACAGAAAAATCAGCGATGAAATTTATTTAGCAAAATTTGAAGAATTAAAACAAACTTGGGAATTTTTAAAAGATGTGAATGATATTAATGCGCATAGCGGTAATTTACTTAGTATTTGCGGCTGTTGGACTGTTCGCCATTTCATTTATCAGCAAGCGAAAGGTTTTAGAGATGTTGATTTTACAAAAGAAGAGCCAAGAAAACAGGTTGAAAACTTGAAAGCTGAAGGTCTGGAGCTTGTGGATTATTCAGAAAAAGCGGTTGCACTTTTTGGAAACACTAAAGAAATCAAAGAGAAACTAAAAGAAATAGGCGGCAGATTCAACCCATTTCTAACTAAAAACGGCGAGAAAATGGCTGGTTGGGTTTTCTCAAAATCAAAAGAAAATGAACTAAAATTGTTAATAAATTAAAAAATAAAATATGATTTTAGTTATCACCTATGCAATTACGGCTTCAATATTAATCTTAAAAAATTTTTAAAATGAAAACCAAAATAATAAAATTTTTTCTAACAAAAGACAATTTTTTCGATCGTGAAAGGCTGCTGAGAATTAACTATTTTACTTCTTTTCAATTCGTGGCTGATTGCTTTCGTGACTTAAAAATCAAGCTTTATTGCAAATTCTTGAAAACTTTGTTTATCAAGAAGATTGAAGTAAAGGCAGAAATTAGTCCATTAGAACAAATTTCTAATTGCTATAGCCAGATTGGCTATAAATCTAAATTTAAGGCTTTTTTTCGTAAAAAAAGGGGCTTCAGAAATCATTATTTAATTACTAATGTCTTAACTTATCAAATAAAATAAAATTAAAATGAAAAATCTTAAGAAAAAAATAAAAATTTTGCTGGAAAGAAATGGAACAGTTAAAACGGCAAAATTAATGGGGATCGCTCCACAAACTTTATATCGCAAAATGTCCGAACTTGGGATTCCAAAAGCTGGCTATTCTAAATGTGGAAGACCCAAAAAAATAATAACAATTAATAAAAAATAATATGAAAATGAAAAAAGAAAAAACAACTCCGAAACGTCTAAAAATCTATAACCAGCCAGAAGTTGTGGCCGAAAAAAGGGGAAATAAAGATATAACTGCGAAAGTTAGCCGTTTCTTTCAACGATACGCTTCAAATAAAATGGGGGAATAATGAAACTAATAGATAAAATTAATAAAGAAATTGACCAGCAAAAAAAAGAAGTTGAACTTTTAAACCGCCAAAACAAAGAAAAAAGGGATCAACTATGGCAAGAGATTAAAATTTTACTAGATACGAGCATCAATAAAATGGAATTGAAGAATGGCAAAACTTGGTATGCCTTTGATAATGGTGACCCTATTGGCAAAGTTGAGAGATTTTATATTTCTAAAGAAAAGGGCGAATTTCTCAAAATTGCAATAGGCGAAAACGCCCTTTCTTTTTTACAATTCTTAAAAATAGAAGATATAAAAATCTTTCCCGGAGATAGCTGCGAATATTTTTTTGATAACATAAAAACAATTTCGCAGATTAAAGATAAAAAGAGACAAATTACC
>VHBV01000179.1 GCA_016882165.1 Candidatus Pelagibacterales bacterium | reverse complement strand
ATGAATTAAAAATAAAAGAAATTTTCAGCCATTTCAAAATTAATAGTTCACCAAAATCTTTGGGTCTTTCAAAAAGCGAATTTGAGAAATGCGTTTTAAATGCTAAGTTTATTAGAAACAGATTTACTTGTTTGGACTTTTTTTAGAATTTATTTTACTAACAAATTATCCAAATTTTATGTTACAGCTTATTATCTTAGCTATATAAAACGTAACCATGGTTACGAACTGTATGAAGATGTTTAGGTTGTTTTGGGTTAGCTTCAATTTTTTTGCGTAAGCGAGTAATTTGTACATCAATACTACGTTCATCAATTTCTCCACAAAGCATTGAGAGTTTTTCACGTAAAACAGTTTTTCCTTTTTCTTTACATAAAATTGTCAGAATTTTTGCTTCGCTGTCAGTTAAATGAATGTAATGTTCTCCTTTCTTAAGACGAGATTCTGGATAATTGAAAGAAAAGTCCCCAAAATGACAAAAGTTTGAATCATCAATATTTTTAACTGTTCTTCTAAGAATATTATTCATTCTTAAAAGAAGTTCTTTTGGCTCAAAAGGTTTTTGCATATAGTCGTCCGCTCCAATCTCTAAGCCTTTAATTCTATCTTGAGATTCTCCTCGAGCGGTTAGCATTATAATAGGTAATTTGGAAGATTTTCTGAAATTTTCGGTGAAGTCTATGCCATTTTCATTGGGCAACATAACGTCAACAATTAAAAGATCAAAAACTGAGCTTTCCATTATAATTCTTGCTTCAGTTGTGTCTTTTGCCAAAGAAACCTTAAAGCCATTTTCTTCTAAAAATTTACCTAAAAGATTTCTTAATCTGGTATCATCATCAATTACCAAAATATTATAATTTTTAGTCATAGATTTAAAAAAGTTTGTTTTTAGCTTTTAGCAATTTGATCAAGCTTTTTCAATTTAGTTAAAAGCTTTTCTAGGTTATCAATTCTAACCATACAAGGACCATCTGATGGTGCGTTATCAGGATCTTGATGAACTTCCATAAATACAGCAGCAACACCAACCGCAACTGCTGCACTTGCTAAAGTATCAACGAATTCTCTTTGTCCACCACTGGCACCACCCAAACCTCCTGGTTGCTGAACGGAATGAGTTGCATCAAATACAACGGGACATCCAGTCTTAGCCATTATTGGAAGGCTTCTCATATCTGAAACTAAAGTATTATAGCCAAAACTTGCTCCTCTTTCAGTAAGCATAACATTTTGATTGCCGAAATAATCCATTTTTTTGACAATATTTGCCGCATCCCAAGGAGCCAAAAATTGTCCTTTTTTGATATTGATTACTTTGCCTGTTTTAGCAGCTGCTTCTAAAAGATCAGTTTGGCGACATAAAAATGCAGGAATTTGTAGAATGTCAACTTCTGGTTGATTAGATAAGAGACGACAATGTTCTTCATTATGAATATCAGTTATAATTGGGCACTTAAATTGTTTTTTTACTTCTGCGAAAATTGGCAAAGTTTTTTCAAGTCCAGTACCGCGTTGTCCAACAACGCTTGACCTATTAGCTTTATCGAAAGATGATTTGTAAATGAAGTTAATTTCTAGTTTATCACAAATTCTTTTGATATTGCTTGCAATCATCAGACTGTGATCCAAAGATTCAGTTTGGCAAGGTCCAGCAATTAAAGTGAAGGGAAGATTGTTAGAAATTTTGATATTTTGAACCTGAATTGTGCGCATTTGAATTATTTCTGAAAAATTAATGAAAATTAATGTGGCAAAAAAATATAATAGTGTAAGTAATTACTTTTGCATAAAAGTTCAAATAATATTTTTTATGTTAGTTGCAAAAACATTAGTTTAAGTTTTTGTATGTACCAAACTAAAAATTTACTGATCTCAATTATAGAAATATCAAAACAGATAAGAATAACTGAGATTGGGAAAAAAATATTAAGAGATATTTATTTTGGTATTTGTGATATCGCTAAAAAAATAAACAAAAGTCTTTAAATTTTCAAAATATGTTTGCCAAGCCAATTAGCTTAATATTAGTATATATTGTAACAATTATTAATATTTTTGTTATATTTTCTCCATTTCTAGCTTTAGTAATTCCTTTCGTTGATGTTCAAAATAGTACAATTGTTCTTAACAGTGGTCTTTACCAAAAAATAAAATTCGCTGCTTGTTTTGTATTATTTTTAACAAGCTTTTTGATGCTGATTTATTTGATGTTAGATTTGTTATTTGGATTTTCTGTAAGATCTTCTTTAAAAAACTGTATTCGTCATGAAAAGCTAAAAGACTATGATTTTTTGAGCGGAGTATTTGATCAAGTTAAGAATAAATTTGGTGAAAAATCGGTACGTTTATATGTTAAAAATTCAAATGAAATTAACGCTTATGCAGTTAGTAGTTTTGGAACAAAAGCAATTGTTTTAACCAGTGGTTTAATTAATCATTACTTAATGCAATGCCAAGATGCAAAAAAGTTTCTTTATATGTTAAGAAGTATTATGGGACACGAGATGTCGCATTTGATTAACAAAGACTTTTTGCCAACTTTCTTGATAATTACCAATCAAAAAGTAACAAATTTTATCTCTTCATTTATAAAAATTATTTTTATTTTTATTTCCAGAATACTTTCTTTGATGCCTTATGGTGGTAGAACTTCATCTTCTTTGATGATTGATGTTTACAATATCTCTAGTTACTTTCTGACCGCTTTTAATCGTTTCATAGTTTATGGAATATATGAGTTTTTGCGTCGTTTTATAGGTAGGAATATTGAATATC
>VHBV01000178.1 GCA_016882165.1 Candidatus Pelagibacterales bacterium | reverse complement strand
AGAATTGTTTTGCCTCCTTATTTCAGTCGTTATCACATTGTTCCTTATCTTGAAGAATTTTTAGTAAAATATCCGAAACTTAACATAGAAATAACACTAACGGAAAATCCATTAAATTTAATTGAAGAGAGCTATGATTTGCAAGTTAGAATTCAAATTCCGGAAGAAGAAAATTTGGAAGTTGTGAAATTAATTAGTAATAGAAAAGTGGTTTGTGCTGCGCCGAAATATTTGAAGAAGCATGGGATTCCAAAAACTCTTCAAGATTTGATAAATCATAATTGTATTATTTTTGGTGAAAATAAGGTTTGGAGCTTTAAAGAAAAAGGCAAAAAAAATATCATCAATTTGCGTGATATTAAAGGAAATATAAAATGCGATAATGGCGAGATCATAAAAGAACTTGTGATGTCTGGAGTTGGAATAACCATAAAATCAGCTTGTGATGTGGAACAAGAAATAAAAGATAAAAAACTAATTGTTTTATTAGATAAATATGAAGTGATAAACCAAACTTCTTTTTATATAGTTTATCCTTTTGGTAGAAGCTCTTCACCAAAAATTAAAGCTTTTATTGAGTTTTTTCAAAATAAACTTTCTGCAAAAAAAATATGATATTTTTATTTGATTCTAATTTATAATTTATTCCTCGCATTCCCAAGCAACATCATCACCAAACCAACCATTTTATCTTTATCTTTTGGATCACTTTCAGCAATTAAAAGCGTTAAAGCAGTTAAGGTTTGTGGATCAATTTTTTTGACATCAATCAGGCTGAATTTTTGTAAAAACCATACAAAAGAAAAAGCTCCAGATCTTTTGTTTCCATCAGTAAATGGATGATTCTTTACGATAAAATAAAACAGATGAGCTGCTTTTTCTTCTAGGCTTTCATAAAGATCATCGCCACCGAAAGATTGCATCACATTTCCGATAATTCCTTCGAGCGCATCTTTAGATCTTTCTTTGGCAAAAATTTCTGTTGCTTCGCGTTTCTTGATTAACTCAGATTTTAGATTAGCGATTCCTGCAGCTAAATCTTTGGCTGATAAAGTTATTTGGTCTTTGGTAACATTATCAATCTTCAAATTATCTTTGTCATAAGCATCCAAAGATAACCAAGTTTCAGCGAAGCCTTTCACCAAATCGATTGCAAAAGATGGGTTCAAATCGCTATCTTTCTTTTTAGCTGATAAGGCTTTTATTTCATTTAGGGTTTCGATGAATTTTTCGTAGTTTTTGGCGATGTGTTTTTTATCAATTAAGTAGCCTTCAACAATATAAGACTTAAGAATTTTTGTTGCCCATTTACGAAAATCAACAGCAGTTTTTGAGTTTGTTCTGTAACCAACTGCAAGTATCACATCAAGAGAATAAAAGGAAACGGGTTTGTCAGATTTTGCAATATGCATTTTTTGCATATTGCTTTTTTCATCCAACTCATCGTCTTTAAATATTTTATTGATGTGTCTTGATACAACAGATTGATCAATTTTAAAAAGTTCAGCAATTTGAAGTTGACTAGCCCAAACATTTTCTTGATTATTGTCAGTTTTTAAACTGATTGCACCATCTTTGGCTTGGTAAATAACTGTCTTTGAATTAGCAGAAAGAGAATTATTAAATTTCAAAGTTAATTTTGATCTGGTCATGATTTTATGGTGTTAAAATTTTTAAATAAAACTTAGTTTGTGAAACTAACTAATTTAATGTTAAAGATTAATAAAGCTTTTATTTTTTTAAATGTTTTTTATCTACGATTTCCTCTTTTCCTAACTGGTTTTTTATTGGCTTTAATAACTTCATCAATTGAAGAAAATTCAACAATGGTTGGTTCAACTGATTTAACAATTTTTTCAAGCCCGCCAAAGACCATTTGTAACTTCAAAAAAGATTCCAAAGAAATAAGACCCTTTTGTTCAAACTTGCGTAAAGTTGGCAAAGCAACGCCAGAGCGTTCGGCTAAACCCTGTTGAGTTAAGCCAATTTGCAACCTCTGCAGACGAACATTTTCAGCAATTTTTCTTTGAGCTTCTGAAGCAGTGATAAGTGATAACATTGTATTAAATATAGTCTAAAAATGGCATTAAATAATACCATAATGTTAATATTTAATGGCGCTTAAGTCAATCGATTATGCAATTTGTAGATTAAACATTTTTTCTTTCTACTGACAACTAAAAACACCTCTGAAATCAGGTAAATTTTAAACGCTTTTTTTTCTATGCACAAACCAATGTACAAAGCCGATTACAAAAAAGATTAATCCGCCAAAATCAAAGCTTCACGGCATTTGTTCAAATCCAGCCCCCGCAACCAAAACTAATATTCTTTTCTTACCCTCAAAAAACTGGCAAATTTTGGTTTGTTATTTTTTGTTTTACCATAAAATTTATAAGTGATTATTGATCCAATTTTTGGTGGGTTTTTTCTTTGTTCATATGAAAAACCACTGCCAATTTTAAAACGAATTCCTTCCTGATTTTCAACTATTATTGCACCAATCACTCCTTCAAACTTACCCTTCCCCATTATATAACTTATAACTTTGGCTTCTTGGTCTTCATATGTTTTATATTTTAAAGCATTATCATTTCTGTTTGCTTGATAAAATGAATTGATTTTATGAAGCATTAAACCTTCGCCACCCTGCTTCATAGTTTCTTGTAATTTTGCTTCTAACGCTTGATGATTTTCTAATTTAAATTGTTGAATTACTTGCAAATATTGAGAATTAGTATTTTCAACTATCTTTTTCATTTGAACAAATCTTTCGGCAAAATTTACTTCAA
>VHBV01000177.1 GCA_016882165.1 Candidatus Pelagibacterales bacterium | reverse complement strand
AATAACGAAGTAAAATCAGCCTCTGCATCAAGCCTTGAGGCTTGATTTTTTTGTAGTATTTCTTTTTCAAGTTCTTCTAGTTTAGCAACCAATCCCTTGAGAGTGTTGGCAATTGCAAAAGAAGATGAAGCAAGAAGTTTTCGTAAAATTAAGGTAATAAGTTGTCGTTGACTAAATGGCAAAGCGTAAAGGGTTTCTCTTTGCAAATATTCTGTCATTAGAGCGTAAAGTTCTAATTCTGGCTCGCTTGGTGAATAATCTTTGGTGATTGCCTTGCGGTCACGGTAATTTATATATTCCAAAACTTGGCGGCGCAAAGTGCGTTTGCAAACTGGTTTTAACCTGTTTCGCAAATCAAGAAACATGTCTGGTTTTAGCTCGGAATCTTCAATTTCTGAAAAAGGATTTTTGGAATAGTTCGATTTAAAGCTGTTTAAATCTCCAAAAATATGCTCGTCGATAATGCTGACGAGACCATATAATTCTAACAAAGAGTTTTGCAGAGGCGTTGCAGTTAGTAACAATTTTGGATATTCTTGAATGGCATCTTTTATTTCTCGGGCAATTTTGCTGCTGGTTTTATAAACATTGCGCAAGCGGTGAGCTTCATCAATTACCACTAAATCAAATTCAGTTTTTTTAATGTAAGGTGCTTTCGATTTTGCAAAATGATATGAGCAAATAATTACAGCATTTTCTTGATTAAAAGGATTTAAGTTTCCTTGTTTTATAGCTTCGTTAAAAGATTTGGTTTCTAGAATTATTGAAGGCAAAAAGAATTTTTCTTGAAGCTCTAAACTCCATTGTTTTCTTAGGTTTGATGGAGTTATTAAAAGAATTTTTCTTTGGCGCTGCGCCCATTTTTGAGAAAGTACCAAACCAGCTTCAATTGTTTTTCCAAGTCCAACTTCATCTGCCAAAATTGCTCCTTTTGATAAGGGAGATTTAAAGGCAAATAAAGCTGCTTCAATTTGGTGTGGGTTAAGATCAACCTGAGCATTTGAAAGAGTTGCAGAAAGTTTTTCTAAGCTGTCCGATGAACATCTTTTTGTTAGCTCAGAAGCAAAATATTTTGCGTGATATTGAGTAATATTTGATAATTTTTTAACTGGATTTTTGTTTTGCATATTCACTCTCACATTCTCCCAATAATTTTTTCCAAAACGAACTCAAAGGCTTCGTCAAAGTTCCACTCGATTTTGTAGGGTAAAAGTACTTCCATATCTACCCTGAAATCTCGATTGAGTTTCTTGAGATCTAGGTTGTTTTGAAACATCGTTTGAGAGACTGATATTCCTTCCCATTCGCAATATTTCTTAAAAATTCTGATGGTTTCATCAACATCGGCTAAATTTTTGCTAAAAACATACCATAAATCGAATAGATCTCTGCCTTTTCTTCTTTGGTAAAGCGCTCTGATTTTGGTGGCCATTAATTCTTCTATCTGATTAACAGAAATTACGCTATTTCCGCTAAACCACTCTGACTCAAACTCAAAAGGAGTTTTGCTAATTTCTTTGATTTGGAAATGTTCCAGAATGTTAATCTCGATCTTCAGCTTCATTCTTAAATTGCTGACAGAGGTGTATTTATAAACCAACTTTACTGATCTTGATGTTCTCTCAGAAGATGGTTTACCTAACCAATCAAGAGCAATTCTAATTTCATCAAGGGTTTCACCAATTGATTCGGCACTTTTTTGAACGAAGTCTAAATCTTCACTGTAGCGAGCTGCCGGTTTTAAATAAATTTTATTCAGTGCCGTTCCACCTCTAAAAATCAGGCTGTTTTGAACTTTCTGATTGTTGTAGAGACAAACCAAGGCGCGATTGATGATTAAATCTTGTTCAACCATGTGAATTTCTTTCCACGGAGCTTTTTCTCTCCACTGTTCAATAAGCTCTGCTGGAATCATAAGTCGCTCTCAATAGTTGTGTTTTCAATAATCTTCCATTTTTTACAACGAGCGTAAACCTTTGAAGGAATCTCTGAGGCAAGGGGAGTAAACTCTATCTTCTGCAAAGAAAGATATTTACTGGCTTTTTCTGATACTTCTTTATTGGTAAAATTTTCTTTGTCGGAATCTTGGCCAATTTTATCTATGAGATAGCCAAGTCTTTGTAGCCAAGACTTACTTTTGTATTTTTCTGCTAATCTAATAACTTCTTTGGCATTTAGAGTTATTTCGGAGAGAACAGTTGCAATATGGTTTAATCCACCACTTTTTTCTGGATATAAAAGCAAATCCATCACGGTTAACTCGGGTGATGAAACATTTAAATATCCAGTCCTAACTACAATCTGCTTTATAGGCAGATTTGTTAATGATTTTTTATAGATAAAATCGATTCTTACATGTCCAAATTCGGATTTATGTCTGATTCTTTTATCACAAATTACCTGGAATGAATTTGGTTTTTGATGAGTTGCTTCGTGATAAACTCCAGCAGTAAGAAGGGCGGAGTAATAATTAAGACCAAGATGTTTTGCCAGAATCGGCATTAATTCTTCGGCGGGAATACAGCCAAGTTTAAAGTGTTCTGGAGGTATAATAACATAAAGGCCTTTGGCAGGGCTGATTAAATCTCCTTTTTTCTTTAAGCGATATACAACAGATAAAACGGCGTCTTTGGACACACCAAGGCTCTTCATAGCTTCTTCTAAGCTAAAATAGCTCTTACCAGAGCTTCTCAAATGTTTTAAATAATCTGTAAATTTTGACATAGTTTTGATTTGTTGATCACAACTAATGTAAAAGAGCGAACTTAAAATGCAACTTACTTAGTCCCCACTGAA
>VHBV01000176.1 GCA_016882165.1 Candidatus Pelagibacterales bacterium | reverse complement strand
TTACAGTAAATGAGGGAAGGGTACTACTCACAGGAATTGTAAGAGATGTTCAAAAAGCAAAACTTGCTTCCGATCTATGTTGGAGTGTTAAGGGTGTAAAGGAAGTTATTGATGAAATTCAGGTAAGAGATGGTGATTCAGTTCATTTAAAAGACTTTCTAAGTGCAACTGCAGATTACTCAATAACAAGTCAAATTGAAACTAAGATGCTTTTTGATAAAAAGATTACAACTCTGAATTACCAAGTTACAACTGTGAATAAAACTGTTTATTTTCTTGGTGTTGCGCAAAATGAATCAGAAAAAAGAAGAGTTTTATCTTTGGCATCGAAGGTTCTTGGCGTAAAAAAAGTTGTTGATCATATCATACTTTTAGGCGATGACAGAAGAAAATAAAAATCAAATTGTTACTTTTGGCTGTCGTTTAAATGCTTATGAATCTGAGGCAATAAAAGAAGCTTTAAAAAAAACTGATGAAAAAAACCTGATAGTTTTTAACTCTTGTGCTGTAACTTCTCAAGCTGAAAAAGAACTTAGATATGAAGTTAGGAAAGCTAAAAAAAATAACCCTAATGCAAAAATTGTTGTAACAGGATGTGCTGCTCAAATTGATCCGGCAAAATATGCTAAAATGCCAGAAGTTGACTTGGTTTTGGGAAATTCTGAAAAAACCAATCCAGAAAGTTATTCTGATAATTTGAAAAGAAATCTAACACAAAACAGAATTTTTAACACTGATTCTGACATTGCTCACAAAGATCGTATATTCTTCGAAACTAAAAAATCTTCAACTGATTTTCTAAGTATAAAAGAAAACTCCAAAATAAAAGTAAATGATATAATGTCAGTTAAAGATACTGCGCCACAGTTGGTATCTTATTTTGAAAATAAAACCAGAGCTTTTTTGGAAATACAAAATGGTTGTAATCATCGTTGTACTTTTTGTGTAATTCCGTTTGGACGTGGTAATAGTCGCTCAATTGCTTTTGGTGAAATAGTAGCACAAGTTAAGAAAATGGTTGAAGCTGGTCACAAAGAGGTTGTTTTTACGGGCGTTGATATTTCTGGATATGGTGAAGATTTGCCAGTTAAAATAACTTTAACTCAAATGATTAAGCGTCTACTAAAACTTGTTCCAGAACTGCCAAGGTTACGTCTATCTTCAATAGATGTTGCTGAAATTGATGATGAGTTTTTTGATATTTTGCAAAATGAACCACGTTTTATGCCTTATTTGCATTTAAGTGTTCAGTCAGGTGATGATATAATATTAAAAAGAATGAAGAGGCGTCACACAAGAGATCAAGTGTTGGAATTTTGTTCTAGAGCAAGAAAAATAAGGCCAGAAATTACTTTTGGTGCAGATATTATTGCTGGTTTCCCGACCGAAAACGAACAGTCCTTTCTAAATTCGTTGAATTTAATTAAAGAGGCTGGAATAATTTTTACTCATATTTTTCCTTATTCTAAAAGAGAAGGAACTCCAGCTGCTAAAATGCCACAAGTTGATGGTAATGTTATTAAAGAACGAGCAAAATTACTGAGAGAAGCTGGAAAAAAAGAATTGGAAAAATTTTTACAAACCCAGAATGGAAAAGTTTTGCAAGTAGTCATAGAAAAAAAATCTTTAGGCAAGTCAGAAAATTTTTTGGATGTTGAAGTTGTAAGTGATAATGATCTTAAATCTGGTCAAGTTTTTCAAGTAAAAGTTTTGGGAATTGAAAATAATTTTTTAAAGGCCTCTTTATGCTAAAAACACCGCGTTTAACTCTAAGACCACTAGAGAAAGAAGATTTAGCGATGCTATATAAACTATACAGTAATCAAGAAGTTTTAAGATTGATGACTGATAACATACAGATGCTAGAAACAGTGAAAAAATTAATAGCGCTACAAATTCAACATCAAAAAAAGTTTGGATATTCTCTAATGGCTGTTATTGAAAATGAAACTGGTAATTTCATTGGTAGAGCTGGTATAATTAATAGAGTTTTAAATCCTGAAATTGGTGAGGAAGATGAGGTAAGATTTGCAATTTTCCCAGAATTTTGGGGAAAAGGTTATGGAAAAGAAATTTTGCAAGAAATAATATGTTTTGCTAAAGATGATTTAAAACTTCCAGGAATTGTTGCGGCTAATACTCCACGAAATGAAAAAGCTGTAGAATTTTTGAAGAAAAATGGTTTTAAATATATAAAAACCTTGATTGAAAGAGGGCACTACATAAGAGAAATTCAATATTACACAATGTCTTTTCCTCAAAACATAAAAAATAAAGCTGTCCAAACTGCTATATCAGATTAGTTATTTTGATAGAATGTAAATATTTTATTGCTTAAAATTGTAGTTTTGCTACAATTTTGACTTCTAATTATAAAATAAATTTTATTCTAAATAACTGAAAATGACAATCTCGCAACAATCTTATCTTGAATCAAAATCTTGGACTTTTGAAGAAGCACGCAGAATCTATGAAAAAATAGGAGGAAAAACTCCAAAAAAAGGATATGTCTTATTTGAAACTGGTTACGGTCCTTCTGGTTTACCTCATATTGGAACATTTGGTGAAGTAGTCAGAACTTCTTTTGTACGTCATGCTTTTTCTTTAATTGCCCCAGAAATTCCAACAAAAATGTTTTGTGTTTCTGATGATATTGATGGGTTACGTAAAGTTCCAGATAACGTTCCAAATCAAGAAATGGTTCGTGCTAATTTAGGAAAACCTCTTACTTCTGTTCCAGATCCTTTTGGAACTCACGAGTCTTATGGACATCATATGAATGCTCGTTTACGTGGTTTCTTAGATTCTTT
>VHBV01000175.1 GCA_016882165.1 Candidatus Pelagibacterales bacterium | reverse complement strand
AATTAAGTTCGTTACCAAAGTAAATTCTGAGCTTCTTTGGATCTATAGTAAATTTTACATCAACTTTTCTATAATCTGAATCTAATGTGTCTTCCACATCAACACCAAGCAATTGACGCATAATTATTGTGGGAAGCAACGCGTGTCCAGTTAGTTCTTCATCGGCATTTAAAGCATTGCCATGTCTTGCATGCGATTGTTTTGCTGAGTGGTTTACATTTGATTCTTTATAATCTCTTGTTAAATAAACTATATCGTTAAGCTTTTCTCTCAATTGCGGGATAATACTTGCCATTACAACTTGATCTTCGGCTGCTGGACCTCCAACACAAACCATAGAATCTTGGTTTCTTTTAGATTCATAATCTCTAAAAGGTCTAGGAAAATCACGAATATCAGAGATTTTTACTTTAATTGAACCAGTTTCGTTTGTAGAATGAGTTGGTTGTGTTAAAATGGTTTTTTTAAAAAATTCTAAATCACCACTCTGATTATTATTTCTAAGAATTTTTCTTACAGCATCTATAGTTTGTAAATCTGCCGTAGTGCGACCTTTTATATCTCTTTCTCTTTTTAAATCATCAATATGAGGAGTAACAAATTCTTCAATACTAGGAAAATCAGTTGGTCGGTACAAAAAATCAACAGGACGAGGTCTTGGAGTTTTTGTTTTTATAATACTTCTAATTAATGGGCGCACGGTTCAAAGTTTTCAATTAAACATGTCAAATTTTGTTATTCTCAAGTCACTATATTGTTTAGAATTTCTTTAGTCTTTTAATTTAAATTTTTTTTTTCTCAAAGAAAAAGTAACGATGAAGTAACTTTAAAGATAATTTATTCTTCAATTTTTTTTATTTTCCCAAAATGACACAATAAAAAATAATATCATTAATAATTAATTCTATTTATTCAAATAAATAATTTTATTATTTAGAACAATAATTGTGGTTCTCAAAATTCACATTAAAAACTTAATGTTAAATCAATGTCACCACTGGCGAAGATGTTTGCACGGACATCTTCGCTGATAAAATTTAAGTTAATAGTTTTTAAAGATGACTAAATCTCAAACGTTATTTTTTACGAATTTTAAAACAGAACAACAAGACTTCTTAAACTCAATAATCCACGAGCTAAAAACCCCTCTTAATGCAATTATTGGTTTTTCGGAAATTTTGAAAAATGAGGTAAGAGATCCAAAAGCAGTGGAAGAATGCTTTGATTATGCTGATGAAATTAACAAAGTGGCGAATGATTTAAATGAAATAATAAATGATTTGCTTGATGTTGGATCAATTGCCTCAAGAAATTTTGTGCTTGATTTAAGTAAAAAAATTGATGTGAAAGAAATTATTAAAAGATCAATTAAGCTAAATCGTGATTTTTCGGTTAGAAGAAAAGTGTCTTTGAAAGAAGAGATTGCTGCTGATATTGATTTAATTAATTTAGATTGCAAAAGAATGAAACAAATCCTCTGTAACCTGATTTCCAACTCAATAAAATACAGCCCTGAAAATACTGAAGTAGCAGTATTAGCCAAAAATATTTTAAAAAATGAACAAAATTTCTTACAAATTATTGTTGCTGATCAAGGTTTTGGAATGAATGAAGATCAAGTAAAAACCGCATTTGAAAAATACCAAACAATTGAAAATCCAAACTCTGGAATTGTCGATTCTTTTGGTCTTGGACTACCAATAACCAAGCAGCTAGTTGAACTGCAAAATGGTAGAATATCAGTTAAGTCAGAAGTTGGAAAAGGCAGCGAATTTATTTTAGAATTCCCTTATTTGAAGCAATAAAGAACCACCACTCTAAACCATCTCAGGCGTGTTGTTCCTGTGGGTTTTTGGGTAACTTGCCACGTTATCCAAAAACTTTGGTTTGGTGTAAATTTTAACTACTAAATCAAACTCTAAATATGGATAAAAAGGATAAAAAAACTTTAAGAACTTCTAAATCAAAAACGATAGTAAATCCTTCTGCAAAAAGGTATGAGGCGGGAGAAGAAAAAGAAGATAAGAAGTCTGTTACAAAATCTGATTTGATCGCATCATTATTGTTAGAAAATAATGATGAGCATTACCAAGTTTTTAAAAAAATTATCACTGATGAAAATGTGATTTTTAATTCTTGGTTCATTGCAAGCCGCTTTGATATGTCGGCATTAAAAAACTATTGTGATACTTTTGAGTTAAAAATCACATTAACTCTTTCCGATGATCCAGATGTGAAGTTGCCGGAAGAAATTATGAAACAAGTTACCAAAAAAAGCTCAATGCAACTTGCAATCGACAGATTTTTTAGCTTTGAGGAGCAAGAAAAAGTTTTAAGAGAACTTTACCAAATCATTACTTCAGACTCTGAAAAAACGGGTCTTGGATATTTTGTTTTTCAAAACAAATCAGAAGTTATCTTGGGTGGTGGCGCTCTTGTTATCATCGATGATGAAACAACTTTGGATAAAAAAGTAGATTTGGCTCTTCATATTTTAGAGCAACATCGTGGCATTGGAAATTTGTGCCTAGAAAAATTATTTCAAATTGCTTTTGAAGAAAAAGGTGTGGATGAAATTTGGAGCAGACCCGCAAAAGAAGATATCGGGGTTGCAAACTTTATGAGTAAGCACGGACTTGTAATCAAAGAAGATAGAAGAAGCAGAGAAGAATTTTATTTCATCAATAAGAGTATCTACGAATCGCTCAAGAAATAAGCGCAAATAATATCGGGAGCCACCACCACGCAAACCCAGCGTGTTGGGACATATTTCCTTTAAAAGGTTTTTTATTCTGCCCAACTCCCGACTTAGAAAGTTTAGTAAAAAAAATATTTTAATCAAGTGG
>VHBV01000174.1 GCA_016882165.1 Candidatus Pelagibacterales bacterium | reverse complement strand
TTTTAAAGACTGTAAAACTTCTTGATGATAAGGATCATTTTCATAACCATCTTTATTCGCTAGTTCTAGAAGATTTCCTATTTGAGGTTCAATAAGGCATTTTTTATATTCTTTATAAATTTCGTAACCTTTTCCTCCAGGTTTACCATCTACTTCAAAAATCATCTCCTCATCACTTCTTCTTAAAATTTCTCTTAGAACATTATGACGTGATTTTAATGAACAATTACCTCTAGTTTGACTTTTTGTAGGAATGGATTTTTCAATTATTAATGGATTTCCTGTAGAATCGCATGAGACGAAATTTGAAATAGTAGAGAAAAATTTTTGCGCTTTATTATCGTACATTACATTAGAATAAGTACTAAACTTTCTTGCTGCAAATTCTTCCCATCCTCCCTGCTTTTCTAAATTTTTAATTTTTCTTTGATCAAATTTGAAAGTAATTGCACCATAACCATATTTTTTGTCTTCAGTTTCGGTAATTGTATTACTATTTCCATCGCAATATGTTATTGTAAGAGGTTTTTTGTTTTTATCATATTCAACCAAAGCAAAAGCTGCATGTCCAATATATGGTATTTTAAGAACTTTTATACTATTTCCATTTGGTAAATCAGTTATATTATTTTTGCCGAAAAAAGTTAAATCCATAATCCTTCTGATTTTATCTTTTTCTGGGAAGTCGTAATTTTCTATTGAGTGATTGAAAATTTTGTCTGTTATCAAGTCATTAGAGGCAAAACTATCAGTTGAGTAAGAAAAGGCAATTGCAGCTTTTGACTTTGAAAGCTTTATGTAATCTTGAATTTCTTGTTTAGATCTGAAAAAATTGGATTCTTCTAGATATTTTTCAGCATTTTCATAAAGAGCTAAGTAGTTTCCAGCAGTCATATTTCCATTAGATGATGCATCAAAGCTTACCAAGTTTTTCTTAGTCATATAAGAAATTATCTCTGAATTTCCAGATTTGATAGATTCAGAAAGCAATATTTGATAGTCATTTTCTCTAATTGAAATACCAGCTTCTTCAAGTAAGAATTTGGCTACTTCATTATTTCTTCTAATAATGGCTTTGTTCAAAAATTTTAATCCAGCATATTCATCATTTAAATTAATACGGCATTTCTTGATTATAATTTTTGCAATTTTTGGATTTTTTATTGATTCTGCAGTAACTTCTAATATTGAGTGTGAGTGAGATCCATGTTTTATAAAATCTTTATCTGCTTCTTTTAAAAATTTTTCTACCCTATTCTCATCTCCTTTTTTTATTGCATCGACTAGCTTTTCTTGTCTTGTTCTAAAAAGATTTTTAACAGCTAAAAAAGGTTTTGAAATTATATTAAGAGTACTTTGAAAAAGATTCATAGTTTAAAAATATTATTTTCCAAGAAATAATCTAAGGCCTGTTTGTAGTTATTTAAAAAAGGCTTTAGATTATATTTATCCTCAAAAGCATTTCCATAAATTTTCTCAAAATCATCACTTTTATTTTTAAGCCCTTTTAAAAGTACTATCAAAATAGCTGAGATAGATAAATAAGGATCACAATTAGCAGATGCAATTCTATATTCTAATCTTTTCTCAGAAAGTAAAAAAGAGTTTTTTTGATCAGTTGTTTTTGAAGGTATTCTTATTGCGCAAGTTCTATTATCAATGCCAAAGCTCAAGTTGATTGGTGCGCTATATTTTCCTTTCTTAAATAATTCATAGTTTAAATTTTTGTCGAATCTTAAATAGTCCCTTTCATTAGGGGCAAGAAAAATCATTATTGAGTTGGTAAAACTAAGCAAAGATTTTATTGAGTTCTTGAGTATTTCTTCATTTAGAAGGTAAAGATTTTTACCATTTTTGTCATGCAGAGAAATATTAAATTGCATTGAATTTCCGCAATCATCCGTAAAAGTTTGTCCATCAAAAGATACTAGTAAGTTATTTTGTTCTGCCAGTTTTTGAACTTTTGATTTTGTGGACTCAATTTCTAGACAAAGCTCAGATAAATTATCTGTAAATATAGTCTTAATTTCTATCTGTCCTTCACCCTGCTCTTTTTCAATTTTATATATAAAGGATTTTTCAGATAGTTTTGATGTTAGTAAAGATATGAAGTTTTCAACTATTTTGTGGTCACCAATTTTTGATTTATCTAAGTTTAGAATGTAAAACTCTAGTTCAATACCAATCTTGATGATTTGTGAAGTGTGAATAAAGAAGTTTCTTGAAGTCTCCTCAAGGATTTTTTTCTTGTGTAGATAAAGTTCTTCCAAGAGTTCTTTTGTGGACAAATGGTCAAATTTGTCCACAAAATTTTTAGTACTTATAGAGAGTTTTTTACCCATTCGTAAAGAGAGCTTTTTGGAAGTGATCCAACTTTCGTATCTAAAATTTTTCCATCTTTAAAAATCATTAAAGTTGGAATGCCACGAACAGAATACTTAGATGGAACTTCTGGATTTTCATCAATATTACATTTGTAAACTTCAAGTTTACCTTCCATATCTTTTGCCAATTCTTCAATTAACGGAGATAATTGACGACAAGGTCCACACCAAGGTGCCCAAAAATCAACAAGAGTAATGTTTTTTGATTCTAAAACATCTTTTTCAAAAGAATTATCAGTAGTTTCTTTAGCCATAATTTTAATTATTTAATTTGATATAAAGAATTTCTTCTCTTTTCAATATATAGTGATGTTTTTAATAATCACAAGTTTTTAAAGGAAAGAGTTAGATTAAATGATTTTTGAGCTTTTGTTAAGTTACTAGGATTACTTTCTGTAACCATAAACCCAAAAATTGTACAGCAACCATTATAATTTATACTAATGCTACGATTTATATTTCTTCCTGTAATCATAT
>VHBV01000173.1 GCA_016882165.1 Candidatus Pelagibacterales bacterium | reverse complement strand
ATTTTGTTAGGTTTATTTTGGCATTATCTTTTGAAGGTCTAATTTTTCAAGTCCGTCATTGCGAGTGAGTCATCATGCGAAACGAGGCAATCTACTTTATCACGATTTTAGGAGTTTTTGACGAAGTGGATTGCCACGTCGCTAAAGCTCCTTGTAATGACGGAATTGAAAAATTAGACCTTCAAGAGATGATCAACGTTTATTTGAGAAATTTTTTTATTTTTAAATATCTTACAACAGAATGAAATATTTACTCTCGCATTAAACTGATTGCTGCGGCAATTGCTTCTTTTGTTACTTCTGCTCCTGAAATCATGCGAGCAACTTCATTTTCGCGATCAGAGTTTTCAAGTTTTTTGATTAAAGTTTTTGCCTGATTATTTTCTGATACCTTGCTTATTTTAAAGTGATTATCAGCTTTTGCTGCAATTTGTGGTTGGTGAGTTACAACTAGTATTTGAAAAGTGTTTGATAAAATTTTCAGTCTTTTTCCAACAGCATTTGCTGTACTACCACCAATTCCCGTGTCTATTTCATCAAAAATTATTGTTGGTGCTGATTTCACATCAGTTAGTGCTACTTTTAGTGCTAACATAAAACGCGATAATTCACCACCGGAAGCAATTTTTGAAATGTCGTCAAAATTATTATTATTTATTGCTGCAATAAATTTAACTTTATTAGTTCCGTTAGTTGAAAATTGATTTTCTTCAAGATCTTTCACTTCAACAAGAAATTTGGTATTTTCCATTTTTAGGAATTTTAACTCATCTTCAACTTTTTTTGATAAAATTATTGCAGATTCTTTTCTTTTATTGCTTAAGTCAGAAGCAAGAATTTTGTATTTTTTTATTATTTCGTCCTTTTCTCTTTCAAGGTTTATAGTTAACTCCTCGTTGCTAGAAATTGACTTTAGTTTGTTTTTTGAATCAAATATAACTTGATTTAATTCGTCAATTCTAACATTGAATTTTCTGGCTAAACTTCTTATGTAAAAAAGTCTCTCTTCAATTTCTTCTAAATTACTTTCTTCGTTTGAAATTTCTCTTAAAATATTTTCTGAATTTGATATAGAAGCATCAATTTCTGTAATTTGAGAGTCAATTTTTTCGCTTATTTTATCAAATTCTTCTTTGTTTTTTGACAAAAAATTATCGATTACATTGTTGTTTCTGATTAATATTCTTTGTGAAAGATTAAGCTGCGAACTTGCTTCTAAAAGATGTGATTTTAAATCAGATAAAAAATTTGAGATTTTTTCTTTTCCTAAAAGTTGTTCTTTTTTAGACATTAAATCTTCTTCTTCATTATCTTGAATATTGGCATTTTCTAATTCTTTAACAACGTGTTCAAGATAGTCTTTTTCTCTTTGAGCTTGCTCTTTTTGTGATTTTAATTCAGAAATTTTTTGTTCAACAGTTCTTAAATTTTCGTAATTTTGTTTAATTTCTTTTAAAAGATTCTGGTTTTGAGAAAATTCATCTAAAATTTGAATATGAAAGCTTGAATTTAAAAGTCCTCTTTGATCATGTTGACCATGAATTTCAACCAAAGTTTCGCCAATCTGGTTAAGTAAATTTACACCTATTAGAACATCATTTATGTAAACTTTACTTGATGAATTTTCGTTTATAATACGGCGTATATTGAGTGAATTGTGGTTTTCTGAGTCAAGTAGTTCATTTTCTTTGAGAAGATTTTTACAAGCTTGATTGTTTGAAATATCAAATAAAGCATTAACAGAAGCTTTATTTTCGTTACTACCAATTAACCTTAAATTTGAACGAAAACCAATTGCTAAGCCCAAGGCATCAAGCAAAATTGATTTACCAGATCCAGTTTCTCCAGTCAGAATACAAAGACCTTTAGAAAAATCGATTTCAGCTTTATCAATTAAAACTATGTTTTGGATTGCAAGAAACTTGAGCACTTAGTAAATTTGTTAAATAATATACGATAATAACAACTGTCATCCTGAGCTTTAGTGAAAGATCTCAAAAATTGAATTTAGGATCTTATTTCCTGAGATTCTTAGTTTAGCTCAGAATGACGGAATTTTTTGGTTTTACGCTTAGGGTGACAATTGTTATTAAAAAAACTTTGGTCATTTTTCCTTAATTAATTTATCCGTCAATCACATGTTTAAACTTGATTCAAAATTGCAAGCTGACACATTTTTTATAACTGATTTAAAGTTAAGTAGTTTACTGCTTATGAATAATGCAAATTATCCTTGGTTAATATTGGTTCCACGTCAAGAAAATGTTTCGGAATTAACCGATTTGTCATTTGAAGACCAAATTGAAGTTTTGAAAGAGATTAATTTAGTTTGTCAAATTTTACAAAATTTTTTTAAACCTTATAAACTAAATATTGCTAATTTAGGAAATGTTGTCCGTCAACTTCATATTCACTTAATTGCTCGTTTTGAGAATGATTTATCTTTTCCAAAACCAGTATGGGGAAGTGATTCTAAGTTTTATGAAAAGAGTGAAGCTGAAAAATTAATTAATCAAATTCAATCATACTTAAAAAATGAATAAAGAAATTCTTACAAAACAAGTTTTATATCGTTCAATTCATCGTGGTTGTAAAGAAACTGACATTTTGCTTGGTAAATTTGCAGAAGCAAAAGTAGCGGAATTTAGTGATGATAAGTTGAATTTATATCATCATTTTATAGAGGAAGACGATATGATGATTTATGATTGGATTCTATCAAAAGCAAATTTTCCATCAAAATATTCTGAGTTAATATCTGAAATTAGAGATTTTCATAACTTGAATTAAAGTTATTTAGCAAAAAATAATTTTAGTTTACTCAACAATAATGCAGTCAGCTCGATTCTTTTGAGTTTGCGAAATATAG
>VHBV01000172.1 GCA_016882165.1 Candidatus Pelagibacterales bacterium | reverse complement strand
AAAAAAAAGAAGAAAAAGTGATTTTCATGGCTTCTTCAAAATACTAATAGTGTCTCTTGCAACAAGTTTAGAGGCTTTTGGAGTTGGAATTGGTCTTGGAATTGCTAAAGATTCAGTATCTCTATATTATTTCAATTGGAATATGGGCTTTTCTTGCAACAATTGGAGGTCTTTATTTAGCAAAAATAATTTCAAAAAATCTGGTGCTTTTGCTAGTCTTTTTGGTTCAGCAGTACTGGCTTTAATTGCTGTTAAAATGTTATCAATTTAGTCATTTGCAAATTTCTTTCATTCTTGCATAGGCTCTAGTAATTCCTTGCAGTGAATATTCATCAACTGCATAAGTTCCAATTGAAGAGTTACTTCTAATTCTTACAATAGCACCATTTAGCATTGAACTTATAATATTGAAATCTTCATATTTGCGTTCACTCCAGGCAATATCACTTCCTGCTAAAAATTGAAAAGTTTTGTCATCAATTGCCATAAAAACTTTACTATTTAATTTATACTCAAAACCACCATAAATACTAACTTCTTCATTTCTTTGTCTTTGAAATCTTGTAATCATTAAATAAGGTTTTTTACGAGATAAGTCGTCAGAATCTGACTTGAAAGGACGAGCAAAAATATAACATTGTTTTGGGCTTAACTCGTCTTCTTGATATTCAAAAACTTTCCAATCATAAAAAGAACTGTCAGCAATTTGTGCCATAGATTCTGTTGAAAAGACAAGATTTATGGCTAAAGCAAAGATTATTTTGTATTTTCTTAAGTTGTTTCTCACATTAATTTTAAAAAATTCTGGAAACTGAGTAATTCAAAATTTCTATCAAGTCTTCTTTGGCTTTGCAATTATCAAAAATATTTAGTTCTTCAATCGCTTTTTTTTGATAATTTAGAGCAATTATTTTTGATTCTTCCAAGCCATTGTATTTTTCAATTAGGTGCAAAATTCTATCAAAATCCTTTTGGTCTTTTTGCGTAGTCATCAAATATTTTGCAAAAACTTCTTTAATAAAGGTTTTATCTTCTTCATTAGCTTTTTGGTACGTTATAATTATAGGCAACGTAACTTTTCCTTCAAAAAAATCATTTCCTAAGTCTTTTCCTAAAACTTGTTCTTTTGAAGAATAATCTAACATATCATCTACAACTTGGAATATTATTCCTAAGTTTTTGCCAAATTCTCTTAAGGCTTTTATTTCGGAATCGTTTCTGTTATTTAGTAAAGCACCAACTTCTGTTGCTGCAGAGAAAAGAACTGCGGTTTTTCCAAAAATTATTTCAAAATATTTTTCTTGAGAAATTTCTATATCAGATGAGTTTTCAAGTTGCATAACTTCACCATCAGCCATGGTGCTTGATGTTTTTGCTAAAAGATCAAGAATTTTTAAGTTATTGCTTAAAACCATTAATTGAAAAGCCACTGAGAATAAGTAGTCTCCAACCAATATACTTGCTTTGTTATCCCAAATTGCATTAGAGGTTTTTTTACCGCGACGAATTGTGCTATTATCCACAACATCATCATGTAATAAAGTTGCAGTATGAATCATCTCAATTGCAGCACCAAGATTAGAATATTCAGAATTATCTTTGCTGCCACAAAGCTTTGCTGCTAAAATTAGAGTAATAGGTCTGATTCTTTTGCCACCAGAAGAAACCAAATGAGTTGCAATTTCTTGTATTAATGGCGATTTTCCGTGAGAAAAATTTAGAATAGTTTCATCAATTTTTTTTAGATCTGATCCTAGAGAGATAAATATATCCTGAATTTTTTTCATAGCTGTTTAAAAGGTTTTTCAGGATTAAATTTTACCTATTTTCTTCCTGATTGGTGTAATAAAGCATTAAAATTTGATTGCGGCACTCTTCAATTTTTGCCATTACAACGTTTAGTGCAGTTCTTACTTCTTCTGTAATCTTTTCAGATTCACCGCTTTTAATAAATTCAATATATTGTGAGGTCAATTGATCTGCGCATTCTTCCAGTTTATTAACTACATTTTCAATTATATTAAATTGTTGTTCAGACAACTTATGAGTGCTGTCTTCTACGGCTGCAATCAAACGGTCAGCATAACCGTAATACTCAACTATTTCGTTATAAAGCTGTTCTTGCTTAGAAGTTGCCATTTATTTTGAGCGATTGTTGAAATTTGTATGAAAAGTGCTGATTCAAAGAATTGCTCCAAAAGTTATTTTTAGAGATACTAAAAGTCAATAATTGAAAACTGCTTTATTAGTTTAAGTGACTAGTTTGTCACATAATTAAATTTTTAACTAAAATTTTCTTTATGATTTCTTAGTCTACAGATTTAATTACCTTGAAATAATTTTTCCAAATTCAATATGGCAAATTTGGTGATTAATAAATAATTGCCAAAATATTATAATTAATTCTTGATAATTTTATATTAGTGCAGCAAACTATTCAGCGGAAATAGTGTGGGCAGTTTGCTTGCTAAAAGGGTCAGATTTGAAAGAAAGCAGCCCATGGTTTGTCAAATTGGGTCATGCTATTTCCGCTATCATCTTAATATCTTCAGTATTATGAACTCCTATCTTGTCCTTGCACGTAAATATCGTCCCCAAAATTTTGAAGAGTTAGTTGGACAAGAAGTTCTGGTTACAACTCTAGAAAATTCCATAAAAAGCAATAAAATTCATCACGCATATATTCTAACAGGAATCCGTGGTGTTGGAAAAACTACAACAGCAAGAATAATTGCTAAAACTTTGAATTGTTTAGATGAAAGTGCGGCAATAAAAGCATCTGCTTGCGGAATTTGTGATAACTGCAAAGCAATAAGTGCGTCTAAACATCAAGATGTAATTGAAATTGACGCTGCTAGCAGAACTGGTGTTGATGATATTAGAGAAATAATTG
>VHBV01000171.1 GCA_016882165.1 Candidatus Pelagibacterales bacterium | reverse complement strand
GATTTTTGACATATCTTTAACCAAATTTATTTTTATTAATAATGAAAAAATTTATGAATAAAATCCATAAATTTCGTCCTATAATAAAATGGAAATTTGGTCCAGATTTTGGGGGTCATTATATTATGGTTCCCACTTATACTGTAATTGCCAGCTGTGGATCTTCTTCTGAATCTCTTGCAATACTAAAACTTTTAATTCCTAGAAGTAATGCTAGACTTGCAAGATTTTTCACTGGTTTAATATCAGAAGTAATAGTTTATAACAGAAGAATTCCTAACTCAGATATTCAGGCCATAAAAACTTATTTAATTCGAAAATATAATCTTAAAAACGAGTATTTTTCAAATCTCAATGCATAAATTGAGAGTTTTTTACTAAGAGTAAGCGTGTTTCACTTTTTTTCTTTTTTGTCTTGCAATTGATAATGCTAGAGCAATTAAATATTTTTTACTTTGTTCGTTTTCAATTTTTCTAAAAGCACGCACCAAAGGTAAAACGTCATTTTCAAACTTCTTCATCTCTTTCACCTGCTTTTTGTCACTTTTGAAGTTGTAATTGTAATAATCACGATCAGCTTTTATTCCGTAAAAAAATGCACTTATTGGCTTATTTAAAATTTGCGAAATTTCAAATAACTTACTTGCACTAACTCGGTTTTTTGCTTTCTCATATTTCTGAATTTGTTGAAAAGAAATTCCTGTCAATTCTCCCAATTGATCCTGCGTCATACCAGCAGCAATTCTAAATTGGCGCAATCTTTTTGCAATATGTTCATCAACTGGTGTTACCTTATCTAATAGCATGAAATGTCTATTTTAATTTGTTTCTAACTATAAATAATCCAAAAAACGATAGCAAAATAAACAAAGGATAAAAACCAAATTTGGAATAAACTGTTGGCTCAATATTATTTACAAAATCAACATCAATTACTCCTTCATCATTTAATTCTATTTTATCAACTAACTGACCTAAAGGATTAAAAAATGCTGTAATTCCAGTATTAGCAACTCTTGCCAAAGAAATTCCATATTCTACTGATCTAACTTTTGCCATATCAAGATGTTGATAAGGACCAGAACTTCTTCCAAACCAAGCATCGTTAGTTAAATTAACCAAAAGATCTGGACGATTGTTTTTATCAATAATTTTATCAGAAAAAATTACTTCGTAACATAATAAAGGAGAAAAAGAAAAAACATTATTTTTTAAAGTCTTAACTCCCTCACCTTCACTAAAACCCATAGCTCCATCAGTAATTTTACTAATAAATGGCAAATATTTTTGTAAAGGAACATATTCCCCAAAAGGCACCAAATGGTGTTTGTCATAATAGTCTAAAACCCCACTATCACCAATATTAAAAACACTATTCCACACTTCATCGACTTCTCCAAGAGAAGAATAACCAAGTCTTAAAGCTCCAGTAATCAAAATACCTTCTTCTGGCACTGCAAGTTTTAGTTTATTTAATAACTCAGAGTTATTATCAATTGCGTATGGAACAGCGGTTTCAGACCATATAACCGCTTTTACTTCTCTTAGATCTTTCGAATTTGTTAACCTGATATGTTTAAAAAAATTGCGGTATTTTTCTTCTAAATTCCACTTAGCACTTTGTTTTATATTACCTTGAACTAAACGCAATTTTTTGCTGCTATCAACCACAAGTTTGGAGCTATCTATCCTATAAAGTCCATAAAAAAAAGACGAGGCTAATATGAAAATTATAATTGTGCCAAAAATTTTATCATAAAGATGATTATTAAAAACAAATTCACCATTTTTATAAGATATAAATAAAACAGGAATAAGACCCACTAATACTGCAATCAAGCTTAATCCCCAAATACCAAAAATTGCCGATATTTGTAAAAAATTATCGTTAAAACACCAAATATATCCTATCAAATTCCATGGAAATCCTGTAAATAGAAAAGAACGCAATATCTCAAACAAAATCCATAAAGATGAAAAAAGTAAAACTTTTTCATAAACTTGTTTGACAAAAAAACGATCAACCAAAAATTTGTAGCTAAGAGCAAATAAAGCAAAATAAATTGCTAAAACTGCTGGTATAAGAGTAGCGGCAAAAGGGATTAACCAAGCAAATTGCTTGGCGTCAACTAAAAGTGAAATTGATATCCAATAAATTCCTGCAACAAAATAACCAAATCCATAAAACCAACCAAACCAAAAAGTTTCTTTTCTGTTCTTTGCAACAGAAATTAGAAAGTAAAAAATTGGAATTGAAATTAATATTGGAAAAAACCAATGGAAAGGAGCAAAAGCAAGATTGCATACAGCTCCTGCAAAAGCTGATAAAAAGAATTTATTTTTACTTTTCTCTTCTAACATAAACTTCAAAATCATATAAAATTTTCTGTTTTGATTTATCATTTTTATTAAGAATTGGATTATTTTTGCTTATAAAAAACTGCGAATTTGAATCGGAAAAAATTTTAATATGATTCTTAAAGTAAAAGTTACGATTAAAAACTTCTCTAAATTCTTTATCATTAAAATAATACTCCAAAAAACCAATATTACAAAACTTACCATTTTTGTTATTTGTGTCTAAGTTAACAAATAAAACTTTCAAGTTTTTATCAGCAATTCTGCTTTTTAAATCACGAAATAAATAGTTAATTGTATATGATTGATTATAATCTTCTGAATGAAGGAAATTTGCATTTTTTGAATAAAAAACCAAATTTATTGGAACGCTAGCAATATAAAAGTTTTCTTTTCCTAAATAATTTAGTAGTGGAAATTGATGAAAGTTTGAACCTGTTAAAAACAAAATTTTATCGTCTTGCTGATCAGCATAACTTTTTGCATAATAAGTCATTTTTCTTAGAAAAACGTTATGTTTTTCTGATATTCCATCT
>VHBV01000170.1 GCA_016882165.1 Candidatus Pelagibacterales bacterium | reverse complement strand
CATATGTTGTTTTTCTTTGAAATCACCACACTTAGAAGAATTATAAGCATTAAAAGAAAATATAACAGTCATCATATCAAAAAAACATCTTGTACCGTCAGAAGCTCTATTTCCATTAACATCAGTTCTTATTGCGCCCCACCAAATTTCAGGACTAAAACTTGTTGATCCGTAACCTTCTTTTGTAAGTACAATATTATGTTTTTTTGGTTCTAAATTTAGAATTGCAGGCGTTTTTCCGTAGTGCTTACCATCAATAACTATGTCCGCACCACTAGGCATGCTATTTATTCCAAGATCAACAGTTCTATCATTAAAGAAAGCACATGATGAAGCTGAGATAAGTAAAGATGAAAGCAATGCTACTTTTGATAATTTCATATAATTTTTTCAATTTTCAGTTACTATTTTAAATCAGACTTGTGATTGTAACAAGTTTACGAAACAAATCCACATTTATTTTATTTTTTCCACCTATTGTGAACCCAAAACCACTGTGCTGGATACTGAGAGATCCAAGATTCTAGCTTCTGATTTATTTTGGTAGTAAGATTAATAACATCATCATTTATGTTGTTCATTTTTTCAAATACAAGAGATTTGTCAACTTCAACTTCAAATCTAAAATCTTTACCAATTCTTATAGATCTTGCCGGAATTACATCAACTCCATATTTTAGAGCAATTCTAGCAATTGATGTTGCTGTCACAGCTTTATCGTGAAAAAATTGTACTGGCTCGCCTTCTGATATTTTTTGATCAGCTAAAATAATTACAAAACCACCTTGTTTTATAACTTCAATAATACGACGGTTTCCTTGAGAACTTTTACTAATCATTTCCGTTCCACGTATAGAAGCAGTCATCTTTTCAACTCGTGGATTATTAAGAGGACGATAAACTGTAGCAACTTTGATACCAAAGTTAGTAAATACTTTTGGACCAATTTCCCAATTTCCAATATGACCAGAAAAAATGATACCACCTTTTTTACTTTTTTTCATTTCTTCAATATTTGAAAAAGATTCAGAATTTATTTGTACTTTTTTCATCAAATCTTGAGGAGAATAATTCGCAACATGAGGATATTCACCAACGACCCTACCAAGATTATCCCACATACCATCAATTATTTGTATTTTTTCTGATTCTGATAGTTTTGGCAAAGCATTGGTTAAATTTTTGTAAGCTAATTTATTTACAGAAATTTTTTTACCGACAAAAATTGCTATTTTTGCAGCAAGATCTGAAGCTTTTTTTTCACCAATTACATAAAAAAAGAATAAACCAAATCTAACCACTAAAGATTCTGAAAAATAGCGTAGTTCTTTTAAATATTTTTTTGTTAAATAACGCAAACTCATAATTTAATAATTCTTTTTAATTCTTGTGATACAAAACCTTCATCAATAAATTTTAACTCTACATCAAGATACGAGATTCTTTCTTTAAAATCTTGCGAAAATTTAATCCAATCTTTCTTTGTAGTTATAAGCTTAGCATTTTTACTTTCGGCAATTTTTATTAATTCTAACAAATCACTATTTTTATAGTCATAGTGATCTGGAAAAGAAATTTTTTGCACTACATTAACAGATTGTTTTTCAAGAAAAGAAAAGAATTTATCTGGATATGCAAGACCGCAAAAAGCAATTACTTTCATATCAGCAAAGCTTTCTAAGTTATTTGCTATTAACTCTGCAAAAACAACCTTCTTGTTAACAAACTTTTGCAAGAGATCTTCTTTTGGCTTACCAACCACAACAACAAAATCCACTTTCTTATAGTCAGTTTCAAAATCTTGTCGCATTGGACCAGCTGGAATCATAAAACCATTACCAAAACCAATATTGCCATCAACAACAGCAATTGTAAGATCTTTTTTTAAAGAATTATTTTGCATACCATCATCTAAAATGATGGTTTTTAATTCTTCTATTAAATCAATTTTCTTTGCGCCAAATAAACGATTTTTTGCAACAAAAGTTTTGGAAATTTCGCTTAAAAGAAGAGGCTCATCTCCTACTTCTTTTGATGTATGTATTCTTCTATCAACTTCTTCAAAAGCTAGTGATTTACCTTTATAACCACTACTAAGATAAGCAAATTTATAATTTGGTTTTTCACTTTCAGAAATAATTTGCTGTAATAATTTTCCGATAGCCATTGCAACTGGCGTTTTACCAGCACCTCCAGCAATAAAATTACCAATGCAAATTACTGGTTTAGAAATTTTACACGGCTTTATTGTAAGGTTTCTTATTTTTAGAACTAAGTAATACAAAATACTAAAGGGCAACAAAACAAAAGATATATAGTTTCTTTTTGCCCAAAATTTCGGAGTTTTTATTAACACAAATTAAATTAATTGCGGTTGAATATTTTGATCATCTTTTTTGATGTTAGATTTTTTAGATCCTCTATCAGAAGACGTAAGTATCTCATTTTTTTCTAACAAAACGTAGGATTCAAACTCTCCGTCTTGTAACTCAACAATTACATTTTTTCCTTTTTCAATCTGAGTTATCGAAGATAAAATATCACCATTTTTATTTTTTGTTATGGCAAATCCTCTTTTAAGAACCTCTTGGTAATGATAAGATTTTAAAAGTTTATTTATTGCAATTATATGACTCTCTTTATTAGCAAAAAAATTAGAAAAACTTGATTTGGAGGTAGATTCAAGATATTTTATTTTTTGCTGCGATAAGCGAAAGAAATATAAAATATCATTAATAGAAATTTTAGACTTATTTAAATTTTGAATCTTTTGATTTAAAACGTCTTGCACAGATTTATCTAACTTTTGTTTAGAAAAACCGAATCTATCAACAACTTTTTCCAATAATTTTTTTGGTTCGATAATATATTTCTGCAAATTTTTTATATACTGAATTTTTTGCGATACAAAAGCTTGTGGTACAGA
>VHBV01000169.1 GCA_016882165.1 Candidatus Pelagibacterales bacterium | reverse complement strand
CTTAGATTCATCTTATCAAATTGGAGACGACCTAATTCATCCGGAGTAAATCCACCGCAGTCAGGAGATTCGGCAGAACCCCAACCCTTTCCGAGTTGCGCTCTACCCTGCTCCATAATTACTCGACTAATTTTTGAGTTGAAGCAGCAGTAAGTTTTTTTGGTTTTTAGACATTTGCCTAGAAGGGGAACTTTTTGTGAACAGTAAGAACCTACATAATGACACATCTTTTTAGATTGGAGTTCCATCAAAGATTTTTCTTCTTCCTTGCATGAAGCTCCAGTGTAATCCTGTCCCCAGCCATCGTCTTTACAGCAGTTATTGTAACTTACGGTATCTTTTTCACAGCTTTTTCCGGAACCACTAAATATTTTTAAATTATCCTTGGAAGCATTGTTGTCTTTTGCAGCCTGATTAATGCTGGATAAGTAGGCAATTGAAGTGGCAAAATCTTGATTGGAATCTTCTTCAACTTTCGTACATTGATTACCAGTACAATAAATATTTGAACCACATTCAACACTTGCGGTTGAAGTAACAGTTGTTGTTGAACAAGCGTAGGTATATTGACGATAATTACATATATTATCATTATTCATGTTAACGCATTTCGAACCTTGAAGCGCGCACTCGCTTGGGATATTCTTACATGTACTTATAGTTTGGCATTTTCTCGTGTTATTGTAAGAAAGGGTATAAACTGCACTGGCAAAACCCATACCAGCAACACCAAGCTTTAACTCTATTGTATTAGCCCCATTTTGTAGGTAAGGTTTTAAATTTGTATTTGGAGACGATCCAAAAACAGTACCTCTTTCACAACGACGAGCATCCACATCTCCGTTCTGGAAAACTGTTGTTCCATTTATTCTAATCCTTACGACATCATCCCAACTGATTGAATTTAGTGTAAATACATCAATTTTTGAAACATCTTTTATGTTAATAGTAGTGTTAACAAAATATTTAGAACACCCTGAACCACCACGCCAAGAAATATTTTGTTGCAAAGTTGGAAAGCTCCAAGAAGTATCAGCTCCTGAAACAGAAACTAATTTAGCACCATCTATACAGTCTGTCTCTTCATATTCATCACATGTTTTGACTTCTGTTTCGGTTTTTGTATGTTCAATTGGTTTACATTCCCCATATGTTCCTGTGAGCATCGCCACAACCTCATCAGGATTACCCTCTATTGCTTGTGATGAAGATAACCAATCATCACCTGGACTGATGCTAACTTGCGGACGATTTGGAAGACCCTCAGTCATCAATTTTCCTTCCTCAGATGTTTGCGTTTTTGTTAACGCATCATCTGACATATTTCCACCATCATAATATTTAACCTGATCTGGATTATCAGTTGTATAACCAGGTGTATTTTTTTTATTTGATTCCGTAATTACTGTTGCGGCAGAATTTTTGTAAGATGTTCCAAAATCAAGAGCCTGTTTTCTAGTTTCTTCCATGGTTGTGGCTTTAGCCACAACAAGACTAGTTGTTGCTAATGATAAAATTACTGACAATATAAATATTCTTTTCACAGCTGACCTCCAGTATTAATTCTTTTTAAATGTTCTGAAGCAACATTTGCAGATTCTCCTTTAGCTTCTTCAATCTTTTCAAGGGCATACTTTAGAGTGATATTGCCAGAAATGCGGTCATGTTGTGGGGTAAATTGACAATCTCTATTTAAACAATCGTTAGTTGACTTTGAGAGGAGAACAAAAGTTGGCACTAAATTCACTTGAAAAATATCAAAAAGACGAGGATCTATTATTGCAGAAACATTATCTTTAGAAACTTCAGCAAGAAATTCCTGGGTATTTCTTAAACTTCCAATAATCCCTCTAAATACTAATATTCCACCCGCTTGTTTTGCCTGTATCATCAAGTCTTTCAAAGAGCTTTTTGGAATTGATGAAGAAACAAAAATCATCAAAGGATAATGAGTAATTGAAGCCTTCTTCACATCATCTGGTTTAAAACGATAATTATGCAATAACTGTGCCATTGCATCTTTTTCACGCTGCTCTTTTGTGATATCATAATCAATCTTAGGGAACTGTTGCGTTTGTTTTGCGTAAAGTTTTTCTTTGTTCTCGCCAATCCATTTTTCTGCCTTCTTATAATTTTCATTTTTTTGAACTGCTTCTACGTTTTCTTTTATATTCCTCAAATCTTTTGAGAATTTTTTAGCTGCATTAACTTTTTCTTGTTCTGCTTTATCAACAATCTCCTGTACTTCAGTTTCATAATTTTTATTTGAATTAGAATTTATATCATTAATAAATTCAGCAACTTCACTTTTGTCTTTTTCTTGAATTTCAGGCACAACAGATTCTTCAGCAAAAACGTCTTTTGAAAGAAATAATGTTATTAAAACTAAGATTCTATATAATGAGAGCACAGCAATTACGCTTCCTCCAAAGCAGGTAATTAAAATCTTCACCAGTAACTGGAATTTCTCTGAACGATTCCCAAAAGAAAGTACCTTTCCCTAAAGGATTACAACCAAGAGCTGGATCAATTGTTGGAACTGGTACGGTCATTTGGGTTCTGTACTGACTCTTTTTTATCATCGGAGATGGAATTGCCTGACAAATTGCTTCTGGTCCTGAAGTTATAGGAAGAAAAGCTACTCTATGAAGCTTAAAAAGTAGTCTTGCCATAGCTAAAGAAGATGACTGAACTGAAGTGTTGTGTGTTATAATTTTTCCATTTGTCGGATACATTCCACCTTGACATCCATTGCACCAAAATAATGGATCAAGAGGCAAAGAAAATGATGCAGCTAAACAATCAGCAGCGCAAGCTGCTTGAGCAATTAGATTTCCAAATAAAATTGCTTCTGGATTCAATATAAATGCTAATTCATCATCTGTCCACATGGGATCAACCTCCGTCATATATGCAACATCAAAACTT
>VHBV01000168.1 GCA_016882165.1 Candidatus Pelagibacterales bacterium | reverse complement strand
CTGGAACAGCTTTATCAGATATTTCTAATATTTTAAAAAAAATAAAAGTCTCGAATATATTTCTTTGTATAATAATACTATATCTGATGAAGGTGTAGAATTTATTGCTGATGGCTTAAAGTTTAATAGCACCCTAGAAAAACTTCACCTCTCTTCTAATTTTATATCTGATAGAGGTATTGAAAAGCTTTTTGAAGCAATAGAAAGTAATAGCGGTATCAAAGATATTGACCTTGCTTCAAATAATATTTCTTGCATTGGAGCTAAAATTATTGCCAAAAGTTTAGAAAGAAATAAAACCATAGAATCTATCAATATTGGTGCAAACAATATTAAAGATGATGGAGCTTTAGCTATTGCTAAGGCTTTAAAAAACAATGATACTTTGAGAGAAATTTATATTCATAATAATCCAATATCTTATTCCTTTGCTGAAGAAATAATAAAGACTTTAGAAACAAATACAACTTTAACTTGTATAGCTTTCAATGGATCTCAAATATCACAGCATCTTCAATCTCAAATCAATTCTCTAATTCAAAGAAACCAAAGAATTGCCGCTGAACAAAAAGATGAAAAATTAAAAAAAGATGCTCAAACAACATCAGAATTGATACAAAGTTCAACAACAGGTAACCAAACAATCTTAGCTCAAGATTTATTAGCAATTCAAACTCAAATTCAGCAACAACAGCAATCAATAAATTCTGTTAATCAACAAATCAGTGCTTTACAAAATCCACAATCACCACACTCCTCGGGTTCAAATTCACAAGCCACTTTAATTGACGAAAAATATAAAATTACCGAACAAGATTTAGCTGAAAGAAATTACATTGCTCAAAACCCTAAATTAAAAATTTACTGCGAAACATTGCAACAAAACCTCAATCAAGCTTTTTTGGTTTCTTCAATTATTGGTTCTGGTAAAGTTGCTTTAAATGATGGAAAAATTAGTTCAGTTCTTAAAAGTTTGGAAGGTCTAAGTTCTGGAATTCCAATTGGTGCTGCAATTTTTTCAGCAGTTTCAAATGCTTTTGGTAAACTTGCTAAAGTTAGAAGAGCGGGAAGATATTCTAATTTTGAAGAGTTGGTGGCTTCTGGAGATGCAGTTGAGAAAGCTGCTTTTTGTGAGAGATTGGCTCGTCTTATAACCATAGCTAATGAACATAATATCAACGATATCAGCAATCTAGGTAAAACTAGCCTAATCAATGAGTTAAATGGTTTCTTTAGAGAGCAAGTAAGCAAAATTGATAATTCTTTTGCCAGAGGTTTGTTTGAAGAAACAAAGTCACCTGAAGAAATGTTGGCTCATAAAAGTTCTAAAACTGCCATTGAATTTGTGTTGAGCGGTGAGTTAAGTCAAGAAGTTGAAAGATTGAACAATATTCCCGCAAAACAATCAAGTGCCACAACTCTTGTTGAGATAAAAGAACAAGAAAAAAACAGAATAATTGATTTGGTTGTTGAGAAAACTACCGGATTACAACCAAAAAGACTGCAACTGCCAACAACACAAATAAGTCAGAAAAAGAGTGTTACGCCACCGCCAGCACCAATCTCAGAAATTCCACAAGATTTAGATTTTGAAGAAATGAAAAGAATGATGCAGGATTTTAGGTCAATGAAAAGAGAATTAGAATCTTTGAAGCAAGAAAATCAAAGTTTAAAAAAAGAAGTTAGCGCTCTAAAAGATACATCATCAAACGATCCAGAAATTGATCTAAATATAAGCTCTGGCAATCAAATGCTTGCTCAGAAAAAATCTGTAACTCAAAGTGCAAAATCTAAAAAAGAAACAACAGGAAATGATTTAGAAAGAGAAAACTTATCAAAAAGAGTTGCTCATCTTGAATCAGCAATTCCTGAAATTTCGCAACAAGCGGCACTTAATTCTGAATATATTCAATCAATTCAGAACGAACAACAAAGACCATCAAGTATAACTAAGACCAAAGAGAGCAAACCATTGCAAACAACAACACAAAACAAAGACTGCTGTGTTATTAGTTGAATTAATATAGGGCCAACGTAGAATTCAGGAAATAAAGCGCGTTAGGCTTTCTGGAAGCGATTGTTTTAAGGATAAACAATTTTATAAAAGTAAATTTTCTGGATCAAAAACTTTTTCTATTACAAAATAGAAAATCTAGGCTAGCCCTTTTGATTTATATGAGTAAAAGTTAAGAATTTTCCAAACTTGAAAATCCTTAACGTGCTTTATTTTCTAAATTCTATTGTGACCCCTATTATAGTTTTATAGTCGTTAGATTAGGCTGACCTTTATTTTAGAGATATAAAACAACTTCGATAATTGTTGATCTCAGAAATAATGTTTTAATTTTTAACAATTAAGCTTTTTCTTTGACTAAGCCTTTTTCGCAATTCTAAGTCCAATAATCAAAGTAAGTAGAGTTGTTATATAAACTAAAAATTGCATTCCTGAAGGTTGATCTATATATCCAAAAAACATATTTAAGAATTTTCCAAAAATACTTTCTTGTGATAAGATATTAGACATATCAAATATTGGAGTGCCAAAAGCAGGTATAATATCAGCATTAACCCAAAAACCAACTCCTTGAGATGCAATTCCAGAAGCCAAAAATACTAAAAGCCAAGTGGTAATAATGAAAAAATATTTGCCAAAAGCTTTTATTATTCCTAGGTAAAGGGCGATTCCAACAATAGATCCAGCTATTATTCCCAGAATAAGAGCAAGTAAAATTTCTTTTACCCCTGTTCCTGAAATATAATAACTATATGTAAATAAAACAATTTCTGCACTTTCGCGTAATACTGATAAAAAAACTACCACTAACAAAATATACAGTGGTTTCTTACCTTCTCTAATTGAGTTACTCAGATTTTTTAATTCTTTAGAAATTGATTTTGCATGTTTTTGCATCCATAAAACTGTCCAGCCAATCATAAGAGCTGC
>VHBV01000167.1 GCA_016882165.1 Candidatus Pelagibacterales bacterium | reverse complement strand
TGAAAGAAGGTGTTTTAAAAGAAAATATAGATGGTGAAGCTTTACTTTTTGCAAAAGCAAGATTAATGCAAAGGGAAGAAAGACGTAAGATTTTAATGGTGATTTCTGATGGTACTCCAATTGATGATTCTACAGCGTCTTCTAATGATTCTGATATTCTTTCAGATCATTTACATCACGTGATTAATAAAATTGAGCGCCAATCAAAAATTGAGGTTGTTGGAATTGGAATTGGTCACAGTACTGATGAGTTTTATAAAAACTCAATAACTATTAAAAGTTTGGATGAACTTGGAGATGCAATGATTGAGAAGATTGTCAATCTTTTATAGTTTTTTATAGCCGCAAATTTTTATATCGTAAGCCTCTAAGCCAATAACAGATTTTTTGGTATTTGCTAAAAGTATCATATTTTTAATTCCTAAGTCAGCCAAAATTTGGGCTCCAATTCCATAATTTCTTAGCTCTTTTTCTTTGTTTGGAGTTTGATTTTGATCGCCAAGTAAGTGTGATATTTTTTCATTTGGTTGTCTGATTAGAACTAAAACTCCATTTTTTTCTTTAGAAATTTTTTTCAATGCTTTGCTTAGTAGGTTGGTTCGAGAGTTATTTTGATCATCAAGACAATCAGTTAAAATATTTAGGTGATGCATTCTAACTAAGGTTGCAGAGTTCTGATCAATTTTACCTTTTACTAAAGCAATATGTTCGATATCATCAAGTTTATTGCGATAAACAATGGCTTCAAATTCACCAGCAATTTTACTGAGAAATTTTTCTTTTTTTACAACTTCAACTAATTTTTCATTCTTACGGCGATATTCAATTAAATCAGCAATAGTTGCAATTTTCATTTGATGCTTTTGCGCGAACTTAATTAATTGAGGCATTCTGGCCATTGTTCCATCGTCATTCATAATTTCACAAATTACGCCTGAAGGATTAAGTCCAGCAAGTTTTGCAATATCAACCGCTGCTTCGGTGTGTCCTGCTCGAACTAAAACTCCACCATTCTCGGCTTTAAGTGGAAAAATATGTCCAGGACTTACAATTGAATTTTTGTCTTTTTTAGGATTAATTGCATCGGAAATTGTTTTGGCTCTATCAAAAGCTGAAATACCAGTAGAAATTCCTTCTCTAGCTTCTATTGAAACAGTGAATGCTGTTTTGTTTCGTGATTCGTTATTTTGTGACATCAATGGTAATTCAAGCTCTTTTACTCTTTTTTCTGATAGAGCAAGACAAATAAGGCCACGACCATATTTTGCCATAAAATTAACTTTTGTGTAATCACACATTGAAGCAGGAATTACTAAATCACCTTCATTTTCTCTGTTTTCATTATCAACCAAAATGAACATTTTACCTTCTTTGGCATCATTTATAATTTCTAGTATCGTGGATAAAATTCTTTTTTCTTTATTATTCATAAGATTATTTTTTTGCACCTAAAACGTAACGAGCGATTGTGTCAATTTCTAGATTTACTAAATCGCCAACTTTAGCATTTTTGAAGGTTGTATTTTCAACAGTATGTTGAATTAAATTCACTTTAAATTCGTTATTTTTTACTTCATTTACAGTCAATGAAACGCCATTAATTGCAACTGAACCTTTTTGACAAATAAATTTGATTAAGTTTTTTGGTGTGACAAAAGAAAAAATATAGGAATCTTTAACTTTTTTAATTGATTTTATTTTTCCCGTAGCATCAACATGGCCTGAAACGATATGTCCTCCAAATTCATCTCCAACTCGAAGAGCAAATTCTAAATTTATTTCTTGTCCCAAAATCCAATTTTGCAATGTAGTTTTTTTACAAGTTTCAAGGGAGGCCTGAAAAGAGAAAATAACTTTTGTTCCTTTTATTTCTTTTTTTATCAAAGTCAGACAAATGCCATTACATGCAATTGAAGATCCAATTTCAAGTGTACGTTTTATTTTACTTTTGTTTGTAGAAATTTTTAAAAGCAAATCTTTAGAGCTGTTATTACTTAGAGATTCAACTTTGCCAATGTGTGTTATTATTCCGGTAAACATTTAGATAATTTTTTGCTCTCTTTTTTGTTTAAAACTGCCATTTCAAGATCATAATTTTTTATTCTGAGCTAAATTATTTGTCGTTCTGAGCGAAAGCAAATTATATTATTAGTTATATCTTACGGCGTTTTAGACCTGTGATCGTTTGCTTTCTTCGGAATGACAGATTTTGTAAATAAGATAAAAAAACTATTTTAGAATAGTCAGTAATAATTGTTTGTTCTAAGTAAGGCGCAGTTCTAGCTGCATTTTTTTTATTTCTTTTTTAATTTTATCAATTGCACTATTTTCAATTTGGCGAACTCTTTCGCGAGAAATTTTATAAAATTGACTTAATTCTTCTAGAGTCATTGGGTTTTCGACCATTTGACGTTTAATTAGAATGTCTTTTTCTCTTGAGTTTAAGGCTTTAATAGCTTCTTTAAACATTGAGTATTGGCGCGATTTTTCTTGATTCTCAATAGCAATATCTTCTTGGCTTTCTTGGTTATCAGCCAAAGTATTTCCAACTTCAACTCCGTCTTCTTCATCTCCAATAACTAGGTTAAGAGAAGAATCTGATTGTTGAAGTCTTGAGTCCATGTCAATCACTTCTTGTTTTGAAACGTTAAGCTCTTCTGCAATTTGGTTTATATGTTCTGGAGCAAGACGATTAGAAGTTGCGGTGTCAGAAATTTTTTTGCGTATTTTGTGCAAGTTGAAGAAAAGCTTTTTTTGAGCAACTGTTGTACCAATTTTTACTAAAGACCAAGAGCGTAGAATGTATTCTTGTATGTATGCACGAATCCACCACATTGCGTATGTTGAAAAACGGAAACCTTTTTTAGGATCAAACTTTTTTACGGCTTGAATTAGGCCCAAATTTCCTTCAGAAACAAGGTCAACAACTGGCAATCCATAGTTCTTGAATTTTCCTGCCATCTTTACAACCAA
>VHBV01000166.1 GCA_016882165.1 Candidatus Pelagibacterales bacterium | reverse complement strand
TTTTTTGGTTTACTAAGCAAAAAACAAATGTCTCTTATTCTTTGGTTAATACTAGCATTAGTTTTAATTGCAGATATTGGAATATTTACAATCCTATTTCAACAATAAAATATTTATGAAAAAGAGAGTTCTTATAGTTGAAGATGATCAAGTTCAGATCAAATTCTTTGAAAAAATAGTTAGCCAGGTTGCTGTAAATTCAGTAATGGTTAACTCTGGAAACGAGGCATTGGAATACTTAAAGTATAATAATGATATTGGTTTAGTTTTGTTGGACTTAGCACTTTCTGATATGCATGGATTAGAAGTTCTGGAAAAAATCAAAGAACTTAATAATCAACTAGTTGTAGCAATTCTTAGTGCTTCTGAGGATTCAAAAGTTGTTCTTAAAGCTGGTCAATTAGGTGCTGCGGAATTTTTTGTGAAAGGAAGCGATACTAAAGAGTTGATGAGACTATTTGAGTTTATACATAATGTGATAAATCAATAACTTTATTACTAAATAGATTCTAAAATTGTATTTCTATCAAAGCCGTACTTTTTGGTGATAATATTTTTAAAGTAGTCTTTACCATTTTCTGAATACATATACATAAAATTACCAGCATAATCTTTGTCATTTTCATTAGAAGAAAGTATGCCTTTTTCTATTGCCTTCTGGAAAGCTTCTTCAGGATTTATAAAATTAGGTTTTTGTTTATTATTCATAAATATTTAAGTATAATGTCAGGAGCCACCACCATGCAAACCTTGCATGTGTATTCATATTCCTTCAAAGAAGTTTTTTATTCTAATACACTCCCGACATAAGCATTTTAAAAACACTTGAAATTTAAATCAAATTTAATTTTCGGTTAAAAATTGACTTGTTCTAAGTTGTGTTTTTCCAGATGAGGAAAAACTGGATTGTGGGTTGGGGCGTCAGCCTTTTTTTAAAGTCAATGTAGTAAAATCCTGCGTCCGCACCACTTCTCTTCACTCCAGCTAAATCTAAGTTACAAATTTTTAAGTTTTTTTATTTCTTAGTTGAAGAAAAATTTCCAACTAAGATTTTCTAGTCGTTTGAGAACCGTGACTCGGATTTTCTCCACATTTCCCTACAGATAACTTTTTATTTTCGCCTTGCTTCAATAAAAAACTGATCTTTCGGTGACTTTAAAAAAAGTCCATCCGCTCCCTAACGCTTCGTTTCACTCCGCTTTCGTTCGCTTCTCCTGACGCTCGCCGCTAGGCAGCGGTTATAAGCAAAAGCACTTTTAGTGCTTTCGTTTATTAACCGTTATTAAAAAATTTAAGGAGTTTATTATGGGTTTAGACATGTATTTATATAAAAGAACTGATGTTAAGAATTGGAATTTTCTTCCAAATAATTATTATGAAGTAACTGTGAAAAGGGGAGGGGATGTATACAAAGATATTAAGGCTGAAAGAATAAACGAGGTTGTAGAAGAAGTTTTATACTGGAGAAAAGCAAATCAAATTCACGCTTGGTTTGTTACTAATGTTCAAGATGATGTTGATGATTGCAGAGAATCTTTTATTGATTATGAAAAGCTAAAAGAATTGTTAAAAATTTGTAAAAAAGTTCAAGCAGATCATTCCTTGGCTGAAGAATTATTACCTTCAAAGTCCGGATTCTTCTTTGGTTCAACCGAATATGATGAGTATTACTTTGAGGACATATCATATACTATTGATGAATTAGAAAAAATACTTAGTGAAAACAATGAGAACGCTAATTTTTATTATTGTTCTAGTTGGTAAATATAATTAATTATAATAATATATACTTAAATATAAATTGATTATTTAAGTATATATTCTTAATATAAGAATTATTATTTAATAATATATTATAAATATATGAATAAAAGAATAAAACAAATTCAACTTAACAATTTTGATGCTCGTTTTGAAAGAATCTATTTTGAACCTAAACCAAAATCTGGTTGGATTAGAACTATTCGTGAAGCTTTATCAATGCCACTTTCTTTTCCTGCAAAATTATTAAAAATCTCAGTTCAAAGTGTTGCCAGATTAGAGAAAAACGAAATTGACGAAACTATTACTCTTAAATCACTTAGGCAATTAGCCGAGACAATGGGTTGCGAATTACATTATGTGATTATTCCACAAAATAAATCTCTTAGGAAAATCATTGAAAAGAAAGCCTACGAGAAAGCAAGATTAGCTGTAAAAGAAGTGAATAAAACTATGGAATTAGAAAAACAGAAAATTATTGATTCAGAAACTTCTATACGATTCTTGGCTAAGGAATATGTCGAAAATATGAGTAAAAAATTATGGAGTGATGATGAAAATTAATTTTGTAAATTTTGGTCAAACACCAATTGATGAAGATGAAAAGCAAGCATTAATTCCAAATATTAATACTTTAGAAGAGCTTAATATTTGGGAACATGAAAATATTTTGGAAGCACGGAAATGGGCTTTAAATTCAAGAGTTCTAAATCGTTATGATATTTTTGATGCCGATTTTCTTTTTAAATTACATAATAAAATGTTTAATAAAGTTTGGAAATGGGCAGGAAAATTAAGAACAAGTGGAAAAAATATTGGTTGCGATGTTTACCAAATCCGTTCTGAATTAAGAACTCTGAGTGATGATGCAAAATATTGGCTTGAGCATAATATTTATTCTGTTGAAGAGATTGCCTTGGTTTTTCATCACAGGCTTGTAAAAATTCATCTTTTTGCCAATGGAAATGGTCGTCATGCAAGATTGGTTTCTGATTGTATAATTAAAAAACTTGAGCCAAATAAAAAAATTGATTGGCAGGGTAGGGATATGATGTCGTCAGATGAATTAAGAAAAAGTTATATATTGGCACTTCGCAGTGCTGATAGTAGTAATTATTCTGAATTATTTAAATTGTTTTTGGGTTAATAATGTTGAAATTTAGAAAAATGATGAATTTATTGAACGAAGATACGAAGTTAGTAATTAATGGTTTGATTCAGTATTTCATGTAT
>VHBV01000165.1 GCA_016882165.1 Candidatus Pelagibacterales bacterium | reverse complement strand
TAATGCTAAAAACCATGTTGAAGGCTCGATAAAACTTGTTTTATCTCTTACAGCTGGAATTGGAATTTTAATTACTGCCGCAATAACAATTTCAATACTTTTTGAAGCAATAAAGTTCTTCGACTTTGTAAGTTTAAAAGACTTCTTTTTGGGATTATCTTGGAATCCTCAAACTGCCATAAATTCAGAACAAGATGTAGGGAAAAGTTCTTTTGGTATAATTCCCGTTTTTTTGGGAACACTTTTAATTACCTTAATTGCAATGGTAATTGCAGTTCCTCTTGGAATTATGGCCGCAATTTACCTATGTCTTTATGCAAAATCAAAAGTACGTGACTACTTAAAACCAATATTGGAAATTCTTGCTGGAGTTCCAACAGTTGTTTATGGTTACTTCGCAGTAATAGCTGTTGCACCTTTCTTTAAAACTTTTTTTAGTTATCTTGGTTTTAACATTGCATCAGAAAGTGCTTTAGCTGCTGGTTTTGTTATGGGAATTATGATTATTCCTTTTGTTTTATCTCTTACTGATGATGCTTTGAATGCAGTTCCTCAGGCATTAAAAGACGGAGCGTTAGCAATGGGAAGTACAAAATCAGAAATGATAAAAAAAGTAGTTTTTCCAGCAGCAATTCCAAGTATTGTAGGAGCAATAATTTTGGCAATGTCACGTGCAATTGGAGAAACCATGATTGTAGTTATGGCAGCTGGATTAGTTGCAAAATTAAGTTTCAATCCTCTTGATTCTGTTACAACAGCAACTGCACAAATTGTCACCCTTTTAGTTGGAGACCAAGAGTTTAATAGTCCAAAAACACTAGCTGCATTTGCGCTTGCACTAACACTTTTTGTGTGCACTTTCATTTTCAACGTTATTGCCCTTGTTGTAATTAAAAAATATAAACAGAAATACGGCTAAAATGTCGCAAAACATAAAAAATTTAGTTCAAAAAAGTCTTAAAAAACGCAAAAGCAAAGAACTAAGATTCAGGCTTCTTGGAATTACGTCAATTGGATTAGCTTTAAGCTTCTTATTACTGCTTTTTGTTATGCTAACTTCCAAAGGCTATGGCGCTTTTTTGCACAGCAAAATAAAATTAGAACTCGATTTAACAAAAGAAGTTATAGCTGAAAATTCAGATATGACAAATGAGGAAATAGCAAATATTTCTAATTCTGATCTAATTGATAAGATAAATTATCGTCGTTTAATAAAAAAATCACTCAGAGAAAAATACCCAGATGCCCAAAGCATTGCTGATATTAATAGTCTTTACCAGCTGACAAGCAAAATTGCTTCACTGGAGCTAAAAGAGATTATTGTTAAAAACCCAAATTTAATTGGTCAAAAATCAGAATTATGGCTTAGTACTTCTTCAAAAGTTGATATATACTTTAAGCATCACCAAACCTCTTCTTTAAACGAGAAACAAATAGAGTGGATTGATAAAACAATTACGCAGCAAGAAATAAAAACCGCTTTCAACTGGCAGTTTTTTCAATTTGCCGATTCAAGAGAACCAGAAATTGCAGGGATTGGAGCTGGTTTAGTAGGATCAATATTTGTAATGCTAATTTTCTTAAGCTTTGCTTTTCCAGTTGGCGTTATGTGTGCTTTTTACTTGGAAGAATTCGCGCCAAAAAATCGCATCACTGATATAATTGAAATTAGTATCAATAATTTAGCAGCAATTCCTTCTATTATTTACGGTCTTCTTGGTTTAACAGTTTATCTGCAATTCTTTCACTTACCACGCTCTTCAAGTTTAGTTGGTGGAATGACATTATTTATGCTAGTGCTTCCAGTGATAATTATTGCAACACGAAATACAATCCGCTCAATTCCAAACACAATCCGTGATGCTGCAATTGGCCTTGGAGCATCAAAAGTTCAAATTGTTTTGCATCATTTACTACCTCTTTCAATTCCTGGAATTATGACCGGAACAATATTGGCAATTTCTCGTGCACTTGGCGAAACTGCTCCACTTCTTATGATTGGAATGATTGCATTTATTGCTGATATTCCACAAAGTTTCTTAGATCCAACTACAGTTTTACCAGTTCAAATTTATCTATGGTCTGATAGCCCAGAAGTTGGTTTTGCCGAAAAAACTTCAGCTGCAATTCTTGTGCTTTTGACCATGCTAATTTTATTCAATTTGATTGCTGTTATTTTACGAAAAAAATTCGAAAAGAAATGGTAAAAACAACTAAAATAGTTGGAATTTTAAACATCACTCCCGATTCTTTTTCTGATGGAGGAAGGTTTAATTCAAAAGAGTCAGCTATTAAACACCTTGAAAACATGTTGCTAAATGGTGCTGATATGATTGATATTGGTGCTGAATCAACACGCCCTGGACACATAAAAATTACAGCAGAAGAAGAGTGGCAAAGACTGGAAAATATTTTACCAGAACTTGTTTTCATTATTAAAAATTTTAATAAAAAATTTAACAAAGAAGTAAAAAGTAGTATTGATAGCAGAAATTTCTCTACTGCTAAAAAATCCTATGAAGCTGGAATTGATGTTATAAACGATGTTGATGGATTGCGCGACGAAAATATGATTGATTTTATTGCTTCAAGTAAAGCAACTACAATTATAATGCACTGCGAACCGGTTCCAAGCGTTGATGGAGCAATTATTAATAAAAATGTTAATTTAACTTCGGAAATTATAAATTGGGCAAAGAATAAAGTTTCTTACCTTGAAAAAAAAGGTGTAAAGAAATCACAATTAATTTTTGATCCAGGAATTGGCTTTAATAAAGATGCAATGCAATCAATCAGAATTCTGAAAAATATTGATGAATATAGATCTATAGGACTTCCTTTATATATAGGCCATTCAAGAAAAAGTTTTTTAAAAGCAATTAATTTTAGAGAATTCGGAGAATTAAATGTTGATGAAAAAACTCTTATCATTTCAAAATATTTAATCAAAAAAAATATTGAATTTTTAAGAATTCACGATGTTGCTCAACATAAGCAAATAATA
>VHBV01000164.1 GCA_016882165.1 Candidatus Pelagibacterales bacterium | reverse complement strand
TCTTCTGAATATTTTAAATTACTCAAATCGGCTAATAGTTGAATATAGCTATTTACAACTTCAGAAATTAAAGAGATTCTCAAAACATTATTAGCTTCTTTTGTTGCCAAATAGTCTTCCAATGCCGATTTCTTCAAACTTCTTAATCTTCCAAAAAAATCAATTTCATATGAAGTTAAAACAAGATTTGCACGAAATTGTTGCTTAGGAGTGAAAGCGGCAAATGCGCTAGGTGCTTTTTGCATAGTTTTACTTGCAACCGCAGAAATATTTGGCAATAAATTTGCTCTTTGAGAACCATGAATTGCCCAAGCAGATTCAATATTTAGGGCAGAAATTTTTAAATCTCGATTATTTTCCAAGGCAAGCTTAATAACTTTTTGCAACTCTGGAGATTCAAAAAATTCTTCCCATGAAACTAGAGAAATTTGTTTTTTTGATTTGTCAGATTCGGAAAAAGGAAGATCAATTTCTGGTGTTTTATATTTTGGATCTAAACTACAAGAGCTTATCAAAACAAAGCTTATTATAACCTTTATTGCTGTTTTTAAATTCATAAAATTCACGTTTAACTTGTTTTAGAGCTTAACTTTGAGGAAATTTTTCTTACCAAAACGTAAAACATTGGAACGAATAAAGTTGCAATAAAAGTTGCCGAAAACATACCACCCATAACCCCAATACCAATAGCTCTTTGGCTTGCCGAACCAGCGCCGGTTGCAATTGCAAGAGGAGTAATTCCAAGCATAAAAGCCATTGAAGTCATAATAATTGGTCTAAATCTTTGTTTAGTAGCAGTTAAAACAGCATCGACTATTTCAACTCCTTCTTCATGCAAACTTTCTGCAAATTCAATAATCAAAATTGCATTTTTAGCTGATAATCCAATTGTAGTTAATAAACCAACTTGAAAATAAACGTCATTGCTCATACCAAAAAAACTTGAAAACAGCAAAGCACCAATAATACCAAAAGGAACTACCATAATCACAGAGAAAGGAATTGACCAGCTTTCATAAAGTGCTGCTAGAGAAAGAAAAACAACCAATAAAGAAATTAGATAAAGAGTAATGGTTTGCGAACCGGAAGTTTTTTCTTCATAAGAAATTCCTGACCACGTAAAATCAACACCTTTAATTTCTTTAACCATTCTCTCCATTTCTGCAATTGCAACACCAGAACTAACTCCAGGAACTGGAGCACCTTGAATGTTAATTGAAGAAGCGCCATTAAATCTTTCAAGTTTTGGTGAACCGTAAGTCCAATGAGCAGAAGCAAAACTTGCAAAAGAAATCATTTCGCCATTTTTATTTTTCACATACCATTTAGCTAAGTCATCTGGCATCATTCTATATTTTGCATCAGATTGTAAATAGACTTTTTTAATTCTTCCTTTATCAAGAAAATCATTAACGTAAGAAGAACCCCAAGCAGCTTGCAGAGTTTGATTTATGTCAGAAATTGCAATTCCTAATGCAGCCGCTTTTTCATAATTAACATCAATTTTGAATTGGGCTACATCATTTAAACCATTTGGTCTAACACCAACCAGTAAAGGATTTTTCGAAGCCATTCCAAGTAATTGATTACGAGCCATCATTAATCCAGAGTGACCAATACCACTACGATCAAGAAGTTGCATATCAAAACCAGAAGCGTTACCAAGTTCACGAATTGGAGGTGGGAAAAATGTAAATACAAAAGCATCTTTTAACTGACTTAAAGCTCCCATCGCCCTACCCGAAATTGCAGCAACACTTTGATCTGGTCTTTCTCTTTCACTCCAATCTTTTAAACCAATAAAACCAAAACCAGCATTTTGAGCTCTTCCTGCAAAGCTAAAACCTGCAACTGTAAACAAATGTTCTACATTATCTTTTTCTTTTTCTAAGAAATAATCTTCAACTTTTTGCAAACTTTCTGTTGTTCTTTCAAGGGTTGATCCACTTGGAGTATTTACCATCAAATACATCATTCCTTGATCTTCAGTTGGCAAAAAAGAAGTTGGCATACGCATAAACAAGAATACCAAACCACCAACCATTACAACATATATAGCAAAAAACCTAACTATTCTTTTGATTATTGAACTTGATCCCCAAATATAAAAGTTTCTTCCTTTATCCAAAAAAACATTAAAAAAGTTTACAAATCTATTGTTCAATAAAGCATGGTTTTTATCAACTGGCTTTAAAAGAGTTGCACACAGAGAAGGAGATAAAATCAAAGCAACTAAAACTGACAAAACCATTGCTGAAACTATTGTGACAGAAAACTGACGATAAATTGCACCAGCTGAACCACCAAAAAATGCCATTGGAACAAAAACTGCTGATAAAACCATAGCAATACCAACTAAAGCTCCTGTAATTTGAGACATTGATTTTTTAGTTGCCTCAATTGGAGATAATCCTTCCTCATGCATAATTCTCTCGACGTTTTCGACTACAACAATTGCATCGTCAACCAACAAACCAATAGCTAAAACCATGGCAAACATGGTTAGAGTGTTAATTGTGAAACCAAGAGAAAATAATATTGCTAAGGTTCCAAGTAGTACGACTGGAACTGCAATTGTTGGAACTAAAGTTGCTCTGAAATTTTGCAAGAATAGTAACATTACCAAAAATACCAAAATCACCGCTTCTATCAAAGTTTCAACAACACCCTTAATAGAAAGTTTAATGAATGGAGTAGAATCGTAAGGATAAATTACTTTAACACTTTTTGGCAAAAACTTTCTCATTTCTTCAACTTTTGCCTTAACATTTTTAGCTGTTTCTAAAGCATTAGCTCCACTTGCCAAAATTACAGCCATTCCTGAAGCTGGATGTCTTTTATACCTTGCTGTAGTACTGTAACTTTGAGATCCAAGCTCAACATTTGCAACGTCTTTTAAATAAACTTGTGCTCCATTATTATTTGCTTTTAAAATTATTTTTTCAAAATCAGCAACTGTTTTCAACTTTGATTGAGATGTAACAGTTGCATTAAGTTGTTGTCCTTCAACTGAAGGAAGTCCACCTAACTGTCCAGCAGAAACATCT
>VHBV01000163.1 GCA_016882165.1 Candidatus Pelagibacterales bacterium | reverse complement strand
AATTTAAAAACATCTTCCGCAAGAACTTCTACTGAATTTTGCAAACCTAAGTTCAAAATATTTTCTTTAACAATTTTTAAATGTGTTTGATTTTTATCAATTAAAAAAGCCGAATTTGCACCTCTAGATAAAGCCTCAAAGGCAACCGCACCAGTTCCACAACACACATCTAAAACGTTAGAATTTAAAATTTTAAACCCCAACTCTTTAATATTTTTTCCAGAAGATAAGATATTGAATAAAGCTTCTCTATTTTTATCAGTTGTGGGACGCAAATCTTTAAGATGATCTGACTTTACAAGGTTTTTACCTCTGAATTTTCCAGCAACAATTCTCATCTTATTGATTTAGCTTTTAAATCTTGTTTCATCTGCATAGTAAACGCCTAAAATTTTTACTTCTTTAGCAAAAAATTCTAGTTCTTGCAAAGCCAGAATTATATTTTTTTCACTTGGGTGCCCTTCAATTGTTACAAAAAAAGCTGCTTGCTGAGAAATACCTCCAGGTGCTCTAATTCCTCCACGAATAAAACTTTCAATTTGTATCATGCTAACATTATTTGTAGCAAAACTACCTAAAGCTTTATAAAGAGAGCCCGGATAGTTTTTAATAGTAAAAATAAGTGAAATTACAGTTGGAGAAACCTTATAGTCAACATCTGCAATTTCTTTGGAAATAACAATAAAAATTGTAGAATTTCCAGCCATGTCTTGCATGTTTTCTTTTATAATCTTTAGTCCATTGACTTGCGCTGCAGTTTTTGAGCAAAGCGCTGCTTTTGTTTTATCTTTTTGGCTTGCCACAAATTTTGCTGCTTCTGCTGTATTTGAAAATTCATGCTGATTAGCATTCAGATTTTGCAAGGTTTCACGACATTGCATTAAAGCTTGAGGATGAGAATAAACATCTTTAATATCTGCAATTTCAGCTTCATTAATTGCAACTAAGTTATGTTCAATTTCAAAAAAATGTTCAGCCACAATTGCAACATTGTACTTTTGTAACAAATTATGAATTTCTGAAACTCTTCCTGCGTAAGAGTTTTCAAAAGGAATCATACCAAATTTCACTTCTCCATTTTCAACTGCTTTAAAAACATCAGCAAATGTTGTAAAAGATTTTGCCTCAAACTTTGGATAAAATTTAGCACAAGCCAAGTTCGAGTTAGCTCCAATTGAGCCTTGAAAACCAATTAAATTTTTTTCAGTCATTCTTTTAAGTTTCTTTATTATTATTTTCTAATTCTTGTCTTGATCAAAATTTCTGCAACTAAATTTTGCAATAATAAATTGACATTGTCTTAAAATAGTAAGAAAGTTAAGGGCACAATAAACTCTTACTTATAGAAAGAAAAAATCACAAAATAAAAACATGACACAAAATTGGACGGTAAATTCTTGGAGAAATTTTCCTATAAAACAACAACCAACCTACGATAATCAAGATCTTCTAAAAGCTGTAGAAAAACAACTTTCTTCTTTTCCTCCTTTAGTTTCTTTCGATGAAATTGACAAATTAAAAGCCGAATTAGCTTTAGTATCACAAGGCAAAGCATTTTTGCTACAAGGCGGAGATTGCGCAGAAAGCTTTACTGAATTTTCACATGATAATCTAAAAGGTTTTTTTCGCACAGTAATGCAAATGACAATTGCATTGATGTATGGTTTAAACAAACCAATAGTTAAAGTAGGAAGAATTGCTGGTCAATATGCAAAACCCAGATCAGAGGGAAACGAAACTATCGGAGATATAACACTTCCAAGCTATCGTGGCGATATCATAAACTCAATTGAGTTTGAAAAAAACTCTAGAGTTGCAGATCCTCAAAGACTTATTTTGTCTTATTTTTACTCTGCAGCTTCATTAAATTACTTAAGATCGCTCGCTTTAGGTGGTTACGGTAATTTAGAAAAAGTTAATAAGTGGAATGAAGAATTTGCTCACAGCTTAAATAGTCGCAAAAATACAGAAGAAGTTATTGGCGAAGTAAATAAAATTCTTGATTTTATGCGTGCCTGTGGTCTTGATTCCAAAACAATTCCTCAACTTACAACTGCAAGCTTTTTCACTTCACATGAAGCATTACTGTTAAACTATGAAGAAGCCTTTACTCGCCAAAGCAAAGATAATAAAAAATTCTATGATCTAAGTGCTCATATGCTTTGGATTGGTGATCGCACTCGTTCTCCAAATGAAGCACATGTAGAATTTATGCGTGGAATTACAAATCCAATTGCTTTCAAAGTTGGCCCATCAATTAGTAAAGATGATTTATTAAAACTATTGGAAGTGTTAAATCCTGAAAATGAAGCAGGTAGAATAACACTTATTTCAAGAATGGGAGCTTCTAAAGTTGAAGAAATTTTGCCACCTTTGGTTGAAGCAGTCAAAAAATCAGGACATAATGTTGTATGGTCTTGCGATCCAATGCATGGTAACACTATAAAGTCTTCCAATGGCTATAAAACTCGCAAATTTGATGATATTTTGAAAGAAATAACATCATTTTTTCAAGTTCACAAAAGTATTGGAACTTATGCAGGAGGAGTTCATTTTGAAATGACCGGACAAGACGTAACTGAATGCTTGGGTGGAAATCAACAAATTTCTGAAATTAACCTAAAAGATCGCTATCACACTCATTGTGATCCGCGTCTTAACTCTTCACAAAGTGTTGAACTTGCTTTTATGATTGCACAGGATTTAGCAAATGACATTAAAAAATAAAAAACACGGTACAATTGCATTAGCTGGAGCACCAAACGCCGGAAAATCAACTTTAACTAATGCCCTTTTAGGACAAAAACTTACCATAGTTTCACCAAAAGCACAAACTACAAGAAACTCAATAAAAGCTATTGTTATAGAAGAAGAAACCCAACTTATAATTCTTGATACTCCCGGAATATTCATTCCGCGTGATGATAAAATACTGGAAAGAATTATTGTCAAATCTGCCTGGCAAGCTTTACGTGATGCAAATCACGTTTGTTTCTTAGTTGATGCAACGGTTGGAATGAGTAAAGAAAATATAAGAATTTTAGAAGATCTTAA
>VHBV01000162.1 GCA_016882165.1 Candidatus Pelagibacterales bacterium | reverse complement strand
TCAAGGCTTAATCAAAATCTGGTGACAGTGTAGCAATTAAATCAAGCTAGTCGTGCGCTGGCGCGCAAATTTTATTTGAGGAAGGGATTGATTCGTAAAACGCTAGAGCGTTTTACTCACCCCCTGCGGGGGCGCTACCGCTTCGCTCACGCGTCCAATTTGCGGTGCAAATTGTCGAACCCAATCAAGGGTTCAGAAAAATAATTAATCCCTTCCTCTCCGCCAAAAAAAAGACCGGCCCTTTTGGGACCGGTCTTTTTTTTGGCGGAGAGGAAGGGATTCGAACCCTTGATACAGTTTTACCCATATACCTTCTTAGCAGGAAGGTGCCTTCAGCCTCTCGGCCACCTCTCCATATAAAAGATGAAAATTTGTTTTTTCACCTAAAAAATCTTTTTTTTCTTAATCTTTTTCAAGACAAGAAAACTAAATCATAAAAACTTATTTGTTTTTTGCAAGCAGTGAAGTTGATAAATTGTAGTAATTATCCTTGGAGTTTAATTTTTTTAGTCATAAAAAAAATGCTCCGTCATCGCGAGTGAGCAAACTTGCAAAACGTGGCGATCCAACAATTAATAATTTTATTAAAAAAGATTGCCACGTTGTCCCAAACAGAGTTTTTTTCTACTCTTAATGACGATTTGGATTGTAATAAAATAATTGGTTAATCTAAAAAAGTTTGAAAATTTTATTTAGTTGCATGTATTACAAAATTAATTGCAACTTCATCTTTTATTCCATTTGTTTTACTTGGATCTTTTTCTCCAACCATAAAATCGCTGCGTTTAATTACAAAAGAACCACGCGCAGTCACTGATAAATCAGAATTACGATAGTCATTTTCATTTCCATCAAAACTAAAGTTAATTTTAATAGGAATGGTTTTGCCTTTAATGGTCAAATTTCCTGACATTATATAGTCTTTGAATGTAAGTTTTATGAAACTTGTAGAAGAAAAAGTTGCTTTAGGAAATTGAGCAGATGCAAGCCAAGCTGTACTTTTGATAGTTTCAATTGCTTCAGCAAACGATGTATCAATTGAAGATGTATCAACTTCAAATTCAACTTTTGAATTATTTATTTGAACAATATCGAAGTTAATTTTTCCTGAGAATTTTTTGAAAGATCCCAAAACATTAGAACTGTCTTGCGTAGCTTTAAATTCAATTTTACTTTTTTTATCATCAATTTTCCAACTATTGTTAGTTGGTAAGTTTTTCTCAGTATTTTTGCTTTCTGTCGCAGATTCTTCAATTATATTTGCTTCTGATTCTATATTTATCTTTACTTCATCTGAAATTCCAGGAATGCCAAAATTCATTCCAAAATCTGAACGTTTTATTGTTCCAACTAAACTAAATCCTGCAGTTTTTTTCTGGTTTACAGCGCTTGTTCCAATTTTATTTAATCTTGCATTTAGGCTTACTGGTTTTGTAACGCCAAGCAAAGTCAGGTTGCCATCAACTTTAGCAATATTTCTTGCCGTTTGAGTAATTTTTGTGCTAACAAATTTTGCTGTTGGAAATTTTGCAACATTAAAAAAACTATCACTTTTTAAGTGTTCATCAAGTTTGTCAACTCCAGTGATTATTGAATCAGTCTTTATAATAACTTCCACTTTGCTTTGATAAGGATTTTGCTCATCTAGTGTTAAATTTCCTTCAACTTGTGAAAATTTTCCAGACGGACTTGAAAAACCAAAGTGGCTGGCAAACCAAACAATGCTTGTATGATTTGAATCAATCTTATAATTGTCAGCTGCGTTTGCTGAATTTAGTAAAGAAAATGCAGTGATGATAATGGAGATTAATTTTTTCATAATTTGCAGTATTTTTTATTATTTACCAAAAAAATAAATCTATTAACTTCAATAAAAAGATATTGATTAGCTAAATCTTAGAGAAAAAACTACAAGTTTAAAAATTTTACAATCTTTTTAAAATAAGATTTTCTTAATTTTTTGTATCACTTATAGGAGTTGATGAAGTAGCTTTTTTTCTCTTATCATATAGATCAGCAAAGTCAATTGGATCAAGCATTAGTGGAGGGAAACCACCATCAACTGTATTACTTGCAATCACTTTTCTGATGAAAGGAAAAAGTAGGTTAGGGCAATAGATAAGAAGAATTTGTTCTAACATTTCTTCTTCAACAGAGTTTTGAATAGCGAAAACTCCACTATAAACTACTTCGCATAAAAATAAGCGTTCTTTATTTGCAACAGCATCGGCAGTTATTCTAAGAGATACTTCAAATAAGTTTTCTTCGGAAACTTTTACAGCATCAATATTTATAGAAATTGAAATATCTGGTTTTGGTTGTTGAGATAAGAAAACTTTTGGAGCATTAGGAACTTCAAAAGATAAATCTTTAATATATTGGCCAATAATTTTTATGTTAGACATGTTTAAGCGGTAAAAACTTTTAGTTGGAGAAATTTTGAACTTCAAAAAACAAGGTTTAAAAGATCTAATTTTCTATATTTTTAGAAAGATAGATAGAGTTTTATAAATACTGAGAAGTTGTATTAATAACTCTTTTTGCTTTTAAATCCATTAGTAGCGAGCTTACGAAAGTTTTGTCATGAGATTTTTTGACACCTTGCAACATATATCCATCCGTAACACCAGCGGCAGCAAATATAATGTCATCACCTCTTGCCATTTCTTCTGCAGTGTATTTTTTGTTAATGTCTGAAATACCCATTTCTTTGGCGCGATCAATTTGTTTTTGATTTCCATCGAATATAAGGCGTCCCATCATTTGTCCACCAATAACTCTTAGTGCAGCAGCAGCCAAAACACCTTCTGGTGCTCCTCCAATTCCCATGTAAGCGTCAATTCTTGCATTTTGTGAAGTACAAGCAATTACACCAGCAACGTCACCGTCGCCAATTAATCTGACTTTTGCACCGGCTTCACGAACTTTAGCAATAAGATCATTGTGACGTTCGCGCTTAAGAATCATTACTGTTAGATCAGAAATGTCACATTTTTTTGCCTGGGCAATATTACTTAAATTTACTTTTGGAGAGTTATCTATATCAATTACGCCTA
>VHBV01000161.1 GCA_016882165.1 Candidatus Pelagibacterales bacterium | reverse complement strand
TCATCTTGAAAATTACGGCAAAATTCTTTTCTCAGCATATGGTGAGCAACCTCCTGATGAAGTTACAGATGCTTTGAAAGAAGAATACGGAATATAATTTATATGGAGTTTGCTTTTTTTAAAGAGAGCAAACTCTTTGATTTAGTAAAAATCATTCAGAGCAAAAACAAAAACCTTAACAAAAACCTTTTGTTTTATCCAAAAACTCTGAGACTGGTTAAGAAAAATTTCTAAATCTTACTTTCTTCAAAAGCTGGCTTTTTTCATTTAAAAATGAACTAAGACTCTGTAATGCTTGTGAAATTTTTTATTATGTTCACAATCAATTAGATCTATTCGAATGTTCGCTTTTGGTAAAAAAGTATAAAATTATAAGGAGCTGTAATAGGTAATCTTATATAAAAATCCCTTCTAATTCACAAATTAAATGAAAAACGTTCTAAAAATTTCTTCATTAGTGATAGTTTCAACCGCAATTGGGTTCTTTTCAGCTATTTCTTTTTCTCAAATTCAAATCAAGAGTTTGAAGATTGATTCTAAAATTTTAGAACAAGATCAAGAAGATTTTTTGCAAGAAGTTATTTCAAGAGTTAAAAAAGAGTATGTAGAAGAAAAAGGTAATAAAGATCTTTTAGAATCTGCTGCAAATGGCCTTTTATCATCTCTTGATCCTCATTCTTCTTATTTAAATGAAGATTCTTTAAAAGAAATGCAGGTTCAAACCAAAGGTGAATTTGGAGGGCTTGGAATTGAAATTACTATGGAATATTCAGTTGTTAAAGTTGTATCGGCAATTGAAGATACTCCAGCATTTGCAGCTGGTATTAAATCAGGAGATTACATTACTAAAGTTGATGATAAAAATGTTGTTGGAATGTCAATTGATGAAGTGGTAAAAAAACTTCGTGGTAAACCAAATACTAAAGTTAGTGTTACTATTTTAAGAAAAGGGGAAAAGCAACCTCTTGTAAAAACCATCACTCGTAAAATTATCAAAGTTAAAGCTGTAAAATCATCTAAATTTAATGATATAGCTTATGTTAAAGTTAATACATTTTCAGAACAGGCTTATACTGGTTTAGTTGAAGCATTGAAAAAATTAAAAACACAAATTGGTGAAGGAAAAGTTAAGGGTTTAGTTCTTGATTTAAGAAACAATCCAGGTGGATTATTGGATCAAGCAATCAAGATCAGTGACACATTCTTGGGTAAAGACAAAGTTATTGTTTCAATTAGTGGTCGCGACAAATCTGCTGCAAAATATTATAAAGATGAATCTGATGAAAATTTGATTCCAAATGTTCCAATAGTAGTTCTAATTAATGAAGGTTCTGCTTCTGCTTCAGAAATTGTTGCTGGTGCTTTACGAGACAACAAAAGAGCAGTTATAATGGGTGTAAAATCTTTTGGTAAAGGTTCGGTACAAACTGTAATTCCTTTGGAAAAAAATAATGGCGCTTTACGTTTGACTACAGCCCTTTATTATACGCCTAGTGGAGTTTCAATTCAGGCTCACGGAATTGAACCAGACGTTGTATTATCTGATGCGAAAATTGAGAAAAAAGATAATATGCGCGATTCTGAAGCAGATTTAAAAGGTCATATTGAAGTTCAAATTCAACAGGCAATTGAAGAAGCTAAAAAAGATCAAATTAAAGATGATAACTTTGAAATATATGAAAAAGACTATCAGCTAGCAAGAGCAATTGATCTACTTAGAGGCATTGATGTTTATAAATCTGTAACCGTAAAATCTAATTAATTTATGAATAGTGAATTTTTGAAAAAGAACAAAATTTTCTCTATTTCACTTATTTTTATCTTAAATTTTTTCTGCACTAATTCCATTGCTCAAAATTACAAATCAAGTTTTGTTGTAGCAAAAGTAAATAATAAGGTAATAACAAACTCTGAAATTATTGATCGCTATAATCTGGTACTTTTTACTTCTAAAATTAACGTTTCTTCTTCTCAAGAAAAGAAAAATTTGTTAAATCAGATAGTTGATAAGATGGTTGATGAAGAGTTAATCAGACAAGAGTCTGAAAACTTAAAAATTACAGTTACTGACAGCGAAATTGCTGACGCAATTGAAGTAGTTGCTTTGCATCAAAAAAAGAATGCAGTTCAATTTAAGCTAGCTTTACTAAAGCAAAATATTTCTTTTTCTAATTATGCAAAGCAAATTGAATCAGAGCTTTTATGGTCAAAAATTATATCAGAATTTTTGCGTTCAAAAGTTAGAATTAATGATTCTGAGACCAAAGAATTCCTAGAACAAAAAAATGTAGATATAAATGTTAAGCGTCTGTTTATTGCAGAAGTTTTTATTCCATTTGGTGAAAATGCAAAACTATTAGCTGATAAATTAGTGATTGAGTTGAGAAATGGTGCTGACTTTAAAAATATTGTAAAACAGTTTTCTCATGATTCTTTAGCTGCTCAAAATCATGGTGAAATAGGCTGGGTTTCCCAAAAAGACATTGATCCCAAAATTTATGCAGAAGTTTCAAAGCTTCAAAAAGGTGAATATAGCAACGCAATATCACTTTCTGATGGTTACTATATTTTTAAGCTTATAGAAAGTAAGTTTGAAACTAAAATTGATGAGCAAGATTTGAAAATGGCACAAAACAATATTTTTATGAGAAAATTGCAAAATATTGCCAAAGGCTATTTGATGGATATGAGAAAAAAGTCGTTTGTTGAAATTGATAGAAAATATTTAGAAAACTTGTAACTAAATTCCTTCTAAAAATTACCTAGATTGTTCTGGCAAAGCAGACGCTGCTGCAGCTGAAGATGCATAAAGTGTATTAGTGCTATTTCTTGGTGTGATAGCATCTAATATTTTCTTAACTTCCTCTTGCTCTACCTGAAAAATAGTTTTTTGTTTTATTTCGGCGTTTTTAGCTACAATAGTTGCTAAAGCTTTATTTGTAAAAACAACCACTTGATCTGACGGGCAGTGTCGATTTTAATAAATCTTTTATTAACTTTAAGACACTTAAATTATGACTAATTTAGAAAAGAAAATCATTAACCAAAACTTGGATTATTAGAGCTTGCTAAACAGCT
>VHBV01000160.1 GCA_016882165.1 Candidatus Pelagibacterales bacterium | reverse complement strand
TTCTTTTTACTTGTTCAATCTTAGATATGATTATGAAAAACAAAATTAAAATTATTTCTACAATTTGTTTTATAACTTTAGTTTCAAATAATTCATACGCTAAATCTTATATTGATGATGAAATTAATCCAATCTTACTTACTCAGCCAATAAAAAGAGATAGCTTAGAATTCAAAGAAGAAGTTTTGCAAATTATAGAAATGCAAAAAACTTCAGATAATCTTGAAGTTAAAAAGGCAAAAAACGAATCTAAAATGAGAGTTGAATTAATGACCTTAGATATTGATGAAAAATTGACAGAAAAAAACTTTCCCAAGACTTATCGGTTATTGCAGAATGTTTTAGATAGCTCCAGAAAAAATTCAGCAAAAGCAAAAAATTATTATAACACTAAAAGACCTTATTTGGAAAACAAAAAGATAAAAGCATTAGTAATTACAAGTTTAAGTGCTTCTTATCCAAGCGGACATACTTGTGGAAGTTATGTTTTGGCTAATATTTTGAATTTGTTAATTCCAGAAAAAAGACAAGATTTTTATAAAAGAGCAGAAGAGATTGCCATGCATAGGGTTTTATCTGGAATGCATTATCCGCACGATATAAAAGGTGGCAAAGAACTTGCATTTTTGGTAACAGGAGCTTTGCTTGAGAATGAAGAATTCAAAAAAGATTTTGCAATTGCCAAAAAAGAATTAAGTAAATTTTACAATTTGACAAAGTAAAATATCGTTATTTATTTCTTAAAAGACTATTTTAGTTTTTTAGAATAATTTAGCGGTTTTTTTGAAAAACTTATAAACCAGATATGGTATTAAACCACAAATTATTCCCGGCGCTGCCTCATATACTGCATCTCCAAGATTAAAATGACGCCAAATCATCATTGAAGTAAATCCAAAAAACATCATTATTAAGGCCATTTTTTGCGAAATTTTTCCGCCCAAAGCATAAACAATAATTAAAGGTGAAAAACTGCACGCAAGAGCAAGCCAAGCAATCATTACCAAAGAAAAAACACTTTGATTATCAAACAAAGCTAATGAAGTTGCAAAAAATGCAATAATTGCTGTGTTTGCTTTTACAATTGCATAACTATTTCGTTTTTTTGGCAAAAGATCATTAGTTATTGCAGCTGAACTACTTAAAATTTGTGAATCTGCAGTTGAAAGTGTTGCGGAAAATAATCCAGCAAGAATAAAACCTATTAAAAATTCAGGTAGTAAGTTTTTTGCCAAAGTTGGAAGAGCAAGTTCTGGGTCAAAAATGCCGTCAAATGGAATTAAAACTCTTGCAATCAAACCAGTTCCAATTGTTAAAGCGAAGAAAAATAAGTACCAGCCATAATAATAGATACGAATTTTTTTGACGCTTTCTGGTTTGTCAAGAGCCATAAAACTTGTCATAATATGAGGTTGACCAATAATTCCAAATCCACCAAAGAACCAACCAATTAGAAAGAATAGCAAACCAAATCCTTGATTAAATATTAGTTTATCAGGAAAAATATCACAAAAATCAGGTGAAACTTGATTAATAGCTAAGAAAAACTTTGAAAATCCCCCAATTTCATAAAGACCTGCGAAAAAAATTAATGCCATCGAAGTAATCATTATAAAAGATTGTAGAGTATTAATCCAAATTGAAGCTCTAATTCCACCAAAAGAAGAGTAAATTAAAACAGCTAAACCACCTAAAATTACGCCAATTACAAATTGCGAACCAAACACAGCCTCCATTGCTTTGCCACCTGCTTTAAATTGAGCTGCAGCATAAACAGTAAGAAAAATTGCAACAATTAACGCACTGATAACTCGTAAAGTTTTATAATCATTTCCTCCCCATTTACTAATTAGTTCTGAGAAACTTAGAGAATGTGATTTTCCAGCGAAAACGCGAAATTTTTGGTGAATAAAAAGTGAAGCGCAAAAATCACCTATTAGAGCACATATCATAATCCAAAAAGCTGAAATTCCGTTTGTGTAGGCATAACCAATCATTCCAATAAACATATATCCAGAATTATTTGTTGCTACCGCAGCCAATGCTATTTTCCATGGTTTTTCACTGTGGCTTGCAAGCAGATAATCAGAGCTGGTTTTTTTAGATTTAGTTGAGGAGAAAACTCCAACAGCAATGAATGATAATAAAAAAACAATAAAACTTCCAAGAATCATAAATGATGGAATAAATTTTGTTAAATAATTGTGCTTGGCATTAATGATATTGAAGTCATAGAAATTGAACCAAGATCAATTTCATTATTAAAGATTTGAATTTTATCAGTATCAAATTTTAAAGCTAAAATGTAAAGCAATGGCAAAAAATGTTTTATTGTTGGAACTGCCAGTTTTAAGTTTTTCATAGAAGAAAAATTTATTATTTTTTCGTGATCATTGTTTTCAATTAACTTTATAATTTCATTGTTAAACATTTTTGCCATTCATAAGCTTTATTGTTCAAATTGATATATTTCAAGTTATGGACAATATTTCCACTACCAATAATTAAGAAACCTTCTTTGCGTAAAGTTTTTAGTTTTTTTGCCAATTCATAATGTTGTTGTGGTGATTTATTAAGATCTAAACTTAATTGTAGAATTGGTGTTTTAGAATTTTTATGAGTATGAGTTAAAACAGACCAAGCTCCATGATCCAATCCCCATTTTTCATCAATTTCACCCTCGCCTAAAATTTCAATCACTCTGTTTGCAAAATTAAATCTCCATAAGCTGGATAATTGAATGTAAAAATTTCATTTGGAAAACCATAAAAATCATGAATGGTTTTTTGATTATCAGAACAAGAAATTTTTACTCTCTTAGTTTCATAATGAGCTGAAATTACCAATATTACTTTTGCTGGTGGTATTTTATTTCCTATATCACGCCACTTAGTAGAAAATTTATTATCTTGAATTGCATTCATTGGACTTCCATGGCCAAAGAAAATTGCAGGTTGGATTTGCATTGTCCTAGCCCCCGAAATCACCGCCAATTCAGTGGAGACTTTTTAGGCGATTGGTTTTAAATTAGGCGTAAGCCTAATTGTTAAAACTAATCATTTAATAATTCTAAATTGGAGTAAAATTATGAGT
>VHBV01000159.1 GCA_016882165.1 Candidatus Pelagibacterales bacterium | reverse complement strand
AAATTACTTTTCTGATTTTTTTATTGCATTACCATTTTTTTTAGTAACGCTATCAACGTACATCTAAAAATTTTATTGGAAGGGGAAATGGCGGGAGTGACGGGACTTGAACCCGCGGCCTCATGCGTGACAGGCATGCGCTCTAACCAACTGAGCTACACCCCCAACTAAGTGGGAATAATAAATCTTTAAAGTGGTGGGTGATGACAGGCTCGAACTGCCGACCCTCTCCTTGTAAGGGAGATGCTCTACCAACTGAGCTAATCACCCACTTAAAGAAATATTTTTGTTCTTAAGTAAGAACAAAAAATAAACTCAAATTTAAAGAAAATTTGAGAGAAAAACTACTAAAACTTTTTTATGTTTTTAGGGAAGTTATTCGTATAATATTTCCTATTACTAAAAAAGCAAAGGAAAAAAAACCCCTTACACAAAGATTTTTTATGTAAGGGTTTTTGAAAAGAAACTATTTTACAGAATCTTTTAAAGCTTTACCAGCAGAGAATTTAACTCTTTTAGAAGCTTTAATTTGGATTTCTTTTCCAGTTTGAGGGTTACGACCTTTTCTAGCAGCAGTTTTTACTACTTTAAAAGTACCGAAACCAATTAAGGTAACTACATCACCTTTTTTCAAAGCTTTTGAAGTAGCTTTTAAGAAAGCTTCTAAAGCAGCACCAGCATCTTTTTGAGATAAACCAGTTTGATTAGCGATTTCTTTGATTAAGTCTGTTTTGTGCATTGTTAGATCATTTTAAATTGATAACTAAAACTTAACACATCTTAAGAGAATGGCTTGTAAAGAAGCACCTCTGAAGCAATGTTGCTTTGCAAATTATATTGAAGAAATTTTAAAGCAACTATTAATTTGTAAATTTTTTATCTGTATTAGATTAACGCACAGCTAGTTTGACGAAAATATAGTTTGTTGCGTTACAATAAAATCAAGCTTTTGATCAGTATTATCAATTGGTAATGAGTCATAAAACCTTTGGAAATCATATGCTAGACCAATCGTAATTATTTTATTATTTTGTTTTTTTAACGAACTTATTGTGCGATCAAAAAAGCCTCCACCCATTCCAAGTCTTGATAAAGAAGAGTCGAAAGCTAGAAGGGGTAATATTATTACATTTGGAATAGTCTTTATACCTTCTTGTGGTTCCTTAATACTTGTAAAGTATTTATTAAATGTCAGTTCTTGATTTTCTTGATATAGTACGAATTCTAAAGAAGAGTTTTTGTCAACAATTTTGGGAAAGCAAAAACTTATTTTATTATTAATAAAATGTTCCTGAATAAATTGAGTCTTAACTTCTTTATTTGCTGAAATATATAAAGAAAAGATCAGTGAATTGTTATTTTGAAAAATTTGTGGTAATAAATTTTTAATAAAGTTTTCTGATATTTGCTTTGAAAATGTTTCAACTTGTTTTTTGTCTAAGTTAGATCTTTTTTCTTTGAAAGTTTTTCTTAGGTTGTTCTTATCAAGATTCAATTTAGTAATTTTTTACTTTATTAATAAGATTTTCAATTTGTTTTGTTATTTCTTTAAGATTTATCAAAGAGCTGTCAGATTCAGCTTCAGCAGTAGGAGTTTCTTTTGTTTCTGTAATTTGTGTTTCCTGATTTTGTTCTGATTCTGCCATAATCATTAAGGAAGTAATAACCAATATTGTTTTTTCATCGGCATTTCTAATTACACTAGAAATATGATTGACTCGTTCATTCAATATTGAGGCAAGTGAAAGCAGCTTTTCTTTTTCTTTACTGTCACATTCAATTTTGTACTTTGATTTGCCAACTGCAATCTCAACAATAGCCATAATTATTTTGTAATTAGTTTAGAAATTTTTATTAAATCATTTTCAATATTGTCGATAATATTTTCACTGTCGGAACGTAGTTTATTAATCTTCTTTAAAAGTGATTCATTTTGCGAAGTAAGAAATTCATTTTCTTCAGTTAATTTGGCAACAGTTTTTTGCAATCTGTTTACTTCAATATTTAAGTTTTGAATTATATTTGCTTGCTGAATATTAGTTGATTTTATTGACTTCTCGTCATTTTCACTTGCTTTAAGCATTGTAGAACTAACTGAAGTTTCATGCAGCTTATCTAAAATTACTTGCTCTAAATATTCTAAAGTTGAGTAAATTTTTTTTTGTTCTAGTGCAAAATTTTCCTTAGACATTTTTTTGTTTTATTAGTATGCAGAAATATCAAATTCTATATACGGTTTATAACTAACTTCTGTAATCTTTATTAATTTTTATATATTCTTCATTAAGATCACATGTCCAAATTGTAGCACAATTTTCTTGTTCATCTTTTTTAATTGCTAAATCAACTTCAATTAGAACGTAAGAATTTTTTAAATATTCATGGACTAACTTTTCAACGTAATTTGGATGTTTAGCACCATCTTTTGTCAGTTCATAGTTACCAATTTTTACAACTAATTTTTCTGGAGAAGCTTCAGAACAAGATTTTCCAACTGCCATTACAATTCTTCCCCAATTAGGATCACAGCCAGCAATGGCAGTTTTTACTAAAGGAGAATTACCAATTGAAAGAGCAACTTCTTTTGCTTGTTTCTTATTTGCAGCGCCTTTTACTGTTATTTCTATTAGTTTTTTTGCACCTTCACCATCAATTACAATCATTTGTGCTAATTCTAACATCAGATCTTTGAGCACTTTTTTAAAATTATCTAATTTGGAATCGGAAGCGTTTGATATTAAACTGTTATTCGCTATTTTAGTTGCAAAAAGTAAAACGGTATCATTTGTTGATTGGTCTGAATCTACGGTAATTGCATTAAAAGTGTCTTCTGTAATTTCTTTTAAAATTGAAGAAAGAGCTTCTGATGAAATATTGGCGTCGCAAAAAATGTAACCAAGCATTGTTGCCATATTAGGTGCAATCATGCCAGAGCCTTTAGCAAATCCATTAATCGTTATTAATTTAGAATCAATTTCACAGGTTTTGGTAACTGACTTTTCTTTGGTATCAGTTGTCATTATTGCTTTTGCAGCTTTATGCCAAAATTCTTCGTTATTTTCAGAGTTTTTTACCAAATTTTCAATTTGATTTGTGATAAG
>VHBV01000158.1 GCA_016882165.1 Candidatus Pelagibacterales bacterium | reverse complement strand
GAAAGTGAAAATTAAGATAAAAAAAATTAAATGCAAGAGATAGTCTTATTAAAAAATAGTTTATCTAATCAAACACAAAAAACTGTCATTCTGAGAGTCAGTGAAGAATATCTGAAGTTAAGTTTATGATCTTATCACCTGATATCATTCGCTGACTTTCAGAATAAGTTTGGACTATAATATACCAAATAAGCTAACCTTGCATATTTCTGACGAAGAAGTTTTGAGGAAAAATTGCGACAAATAATATACAAGTTATCTTAGAATTCAATTTTTCTCTATAAGATAATTTCCTTAAAAAAAGTTAATTATATCTTAGACATTTTTAGCTAATTATTAGCAATAAGCAAAATTTCGTAAATTTTTTTGATATATTTAAGCTATTAGTTTAAAACTAATAAAATTTTTCTAAAAAAATTTAGATAAATAAGCACAACATTTAACAATTACTGTCATAATAATCTAAAGCAAAGATATGAAGATTTTTTGCTCAAAACTTATTTCTTAAGATCTTTCGCTTCTGATTATGGCACTTTTTGTTATGGTATAATTGCCAAAATTTAACCAATAAAAAAGGTCAAAAATGATAACATTATATGGAATAAAAAACTGCAACACAGTTAAAAAAGCAGTTGATTGGCTGAATGAAAATAAAATCAAATTTCAATTTCACGACTACAAAAAACAAGGTGTTGATGTAAAAAAACTGGAATATTTTATTGAAGAAAATGGCTTGGAAAACTTGATTAACAAAAAAGGCACAACTTGGAAACAGTTAACTTCTGATCAACAAAAACAATAATTTTGATAATGAAAATTCAGTTATAAATTCAATTGAAAATCATTAAAAAAATTAATGCTTGAAATTGCACTGCCTGTCAGATCAAGTAGTTGTTTTTACACTTAGGTAATTGCTAAAAATTAAAAAGTCTTTTTATTGAAAAGTTTATTTTTATTTATTAATGTAAAAAAAGTTTTTCAAAAATTGTAGTTTTACTACATAATTGTAGTTTTACTACATAAATAGATTCACATCATGAAAAAAATTGCTTTTATTGTGGCATTACCACTTTTTTTCGGATCTGAGTCTTTTGCTACAGATTCCAATCTAGAAAATTCTAAATCAGAAAAAAGACGTAATTATTACGTTAAAGCCAAGTCTTTTGGATCAGCTCCAGAAAGTGATCCACCACAATATGTTACTCAATTAAATGAAACAGATGACGATTCTTTAAAAGAAATAGATTGGATTGATTTAGGATTGCGTCAAAGAACAAGATTTGAATATCGGGATAATGATTTTAGAAGATCAGTTGATAATATTGATAATCCAGTACTTTCAAGAACCCAGCTTTATTTTGGTATAAAAAATATTATTGATCCACTACGTTTTGCTTTTGAAATTCAAGATTCAAGAAGATTTAATGGAAAATTTTCAAAAGATAATGGCGATGTCAATAAATTAGATATTTTTCAAGCTTACACAGAATTATATTTTAAAAAACCTTTTGCTTTGGATCGTCCAATTTCTTTGAGAGCAGGGCGTATGTCTTTTGAGGTTTTGGATAGAAAGTTATTTGCACGCGATGAATGGGGCAATACAGGAAATAATTTTCAAGGTTATAGAGCAATTATTGGCGAACAAAAAAGTGATTGGCAGTTTGACAATTTTGCTTTACAGCCTATGACAGAATTGATGAATCAAAACGATAGGGTCAATAAAAATCAGTGGATATATGCAAGTATATTGAATTGGCGTAAATTTTCAGATTTTGTAACGCTTCAACCATTTTACTTTCAACTAGATCAAAAAAAATCAGCAACTTCTTTTGAGAGCAAAATTCATTCTCCAGGACTTCGTTTTTACGGAGATATATTAAATACCAATTTTGATTATGATATTATTGGTGTTTATCAATTTGGTTCAACTAATAATCAAAATCATCTTGCATCTGCTTACGCAACTGAGCTTGGCTATACATATGAATATGATTGGAAGCTTCGTCAAAGTATAGTTTATTCCTACGCCAGTGGTGATAAAAATCCTTATGATAATAAAAATCAACGTTTTGAGAGATTTTATGGTTTTGCAAGAGCATGGTCAAGTGCCAACACTGTTGATTGGGAAAATTTAGAAACTATTAAAAATAGAATTGAGCTTAATCCAACTAAGAAAGTAAAAATTGATAGTAGTTACAGTTTTTATTGGCTTGCAAGTTCGACTGACAAATGGAATAGAACAGATTTACAAGATAAAACTGGTAGAAGTGGAAATTTTATGGGACAAGATTTTGATTTCCGATTGGGATATCAATTTTCCAAAAAATTTAATGCAACAATTGGTTATGACCATTTTATTCCTGGAAGTTTTACTAGAAAAGTTGGAAGAGGAGGATCTTCTGATTTTGTCTATCTTGAATTGACCTTTAGTGCTTTTTAAAAGCTTTGAAAAAATATTTTTTATGCAGCAATCTTCAATAAATTCTTAAAAAGCATTCAGTGCAATTTTGGTTACAATTAGTTTTTGTCATTTGCTAAATGACATGATGCAATCTTTAATTTTTGCTGTTTATCCAATTCTTAAAACATCTCTTAATTTAACTTTTTCGCAAATTGGTATAATTGGTTTTGTTTATCAAATCACTGCTTCTTTATTACAACCTATTGTTGGTATTTATACAGATAAAAGTCATAAACCTTACTCATTAGTTTTTGGAATGTTTTGCACATTATTTGGTTTGTTTTTACTTGCTTTTGCCAAAGAATTTTATTTGTTACTAATTGCTGTTAGTATTATTGGAACTGGATCTTCAGTGTTTCATCCCGAAGCTTCAAGAGTAGCAAGAATGTCTGGAAAGGGAAAACATGGTTTTTCTCAATCATTTTTTCAGGTAGGAGGCAATTTAGGAACAGCAATTGGACCTTTGCTTGCAGCTTTTATTATTCTAAAAAAGGGTCAAGAAAGTATTGTTTGGTTTTGTTTTGCGGCTTTTTTTGGAATGATCTTACTTACTTATGTTGGAAGATGGTTTGATAAAGTAAAAAATTCTAATCAAAACTCTAAAAAGCATTTAATTTCAGAGAGTGTTCTACCCAAAAAGAAAATAGCTTTTTGTTTTTTTAT
>VHBV01000157.1 GCA_016882165.1 Candidatus Pelagibacterales bacterium | reverse complement strand
CTCCAGTCAAAATTCACTGCTCGGTTTTAGCAGAAGAAGCTATTAAAGCAGCAATTGAAGATTACAAAAAAAAACAAAAGTAATTAAGTAATGTTTGAGATTTCAAATACTGGCAATCCAATTGTAAATTATTTAACAATTTCAGATGAAGCTTTATTGCAAATTAAAGAATTATTAAAAGAGAGACATGAGCCTTGTGAGGGAATTAGAGTAGGAGTAAGAACTCGTGGTTGTTCAGGTCTTTCATATACTATTGAATATGCTATTAAAGAAAAAAATATTTCTAAGTTTGATGATGTTGTAATAAAAGATGGGATCAGTGTTTTTATTGATCCAAAAGTTTCAATCTTTTTAATTGGCAGTGAAATGATTTTCAAAAGCGATGATCTTAATTCTGGCTTTGACTTTGTTAATCCCAATGAAAAAGGGCGCTGCGGTTGTGGCGAAAGTTTTAAAGCATAATGAAAAACTACTTTGAAATTTTCTCATTACCAGTTTCAGCAAATCTTGACTTAGAAGATCTTGAGCAAAAATACCTAAATTTTCAAAAAGAATTCCACCCAGATAAATCAAGCTCTTCTGATATTGAAAAATCAATTGCCGTCAATGAAGCTTTTGATGTTTTAAAAAATAACTTATCTCGTGTTTCTCACATATTGCAACTTAATGGAATTGACTTGGAAGATGACACAAAATCACCAAAAGTTGATTATGCAACATTAACAGAAGTTCTGGAAATTTGTGAAACCATTCCAGAGAAAAATTTTGAACAAATAGAAATTCTTAAAAAAGAGTTAAATAAAAAAATAAAGTCTTTGATCAGCCAAACAATTTTAAAAATTGATGAAAAAAAATTTTTAGAAGCTGCACAAATTTTAATCAAAGCAAAATATTTTGAAAAAACTTTACAAGATTTGAAGAAGAGAAAATAAAATGGCACTTATAAAAATTTCGGAACCAATTTTAGAAAATAAAACAGATACTAAAAAAGATATTGTAATTGGTATTGATCTTGGCACAACTAATTCTCTTGTTGCAATTATTGAAGATAAGAAAGTTAAGTTTTTTTCTGATCAACACAATAAAGAAATAATTCCCTCAATTGTAAATTACGACAAAACAGGAAAATTTGTTAATGTTGGTTATCAAGATGATTCAAAAATTTGCATTTCCTCAATAAAAAGATTAATGGGTAAAAGCTTTGAAGATGTGCAAAACGAGAATTTATCTTTTGAAATAGAAAGTCATGTAAATGAAAAAGAAGCTCTGAAGATTGTTGTTGGTGATAAAAAAATTACGCCATCAGAAGTTTCAGCGGAAATTTTAAAATACTTAAAAAATATAGTAGAGTTAGCGCTGAAAGAAGAAATTAAAAAAGCCGTAATAACTGTTCCTGCATATTTTGATGAAGCTGCTAAAAATGCTACCAAACTTGCAGCAAATTTATCAGGTCTTGAAGTTTTAAGACTTGTAAACGAACCTACTGCCGCTGCCCTTGCTTATGGACTTGATAATGATTCTGAAGGAATCTACTGCGTTTTTGATTTAGGTGGTGGTACTTTTGATGTATCAATTTTAAAAATGCAAAAAGGTGTTTTTAAAGTTTTAGGAGTTGCTGGTGATAATGCTTTAGGTGGAGATGATTTTGATGAACTAATTGCAAAACACCTAAAAATAAGCAAGCTGGAAGCTAGAAAAGTAAAAGAAGATTTATCAAAAGCAGATAAAGGATTAACTTTACGTAAAGAATTTGAAAATCTTATATCTGATAAAGTTAATAAAACTATTTCTCTAACAAAAAACTTAATTGAAGACTTAGAACTTGAAGCTGAGGAAATCAAAGGCGTAATTTTAGTTGGGGGTTCAACTCGTATTCCAATCATTAAAGAAAAATTAGCAGCGATTTTTGGTGTTGAAAAAATTTTAGACAAACTTGATCCAGATAGAATTGTTACAGCTGGAGCTGCTTGGCAAGCTTACAATTTAAGCGGTAATTCTGATAACTTATTACTTGATGTAATTCCTCTTTCACTTGGAATTGAAATGATGGGCGGTATTGTTGACAAAATCATTCACCGTAATTCAACAATACCAATAGCTTTAACTAAAGAATTTACAACCTACGCAGACAATCAGACTGGAATGAAGCTTCATATTGTCCAAGGCGAAAGAGAATTTGCCAAAGATTGTCGAAGTTTAGCTGAATTTGAAATCAAAAAAATTCCCCCAATGGCTGCAGGCCTTGCAAGGGTTGCTATAACTTTCAAAGTTGATGCTGATGGACTTTTAACAGTAAGTGCTGTTGAAAAATATACTAACCAAAAACAAGAAGTTGTTGTTAAACCAAGTTATGGTTTAGATGAAAACGAAATTAGAACGATGCTTTTCGATTCATTGCAAAATTCAAAAAAAGACATATCTGAAAGACTTCTTGCTCAAGCAATTACAGAAGCAAATCGAGATATCATAATTATAGAAAAAGATTTGAAGAAAAATAATGCAAATTTAAATCCAGAACAACAAAACAAAATAGAACGAAAAATAAAAAATCTTCAAAATGAAATTGCTAATAACAAATCAAAAGAGATAATAAGTAGATTACACCAAGATCTTATTGACCTATCAGAAACTATCATCTTAGAAAAAGTGAACGCAGCTTTAAAAACAAAAATAGTAGGTGAAAAAATTTCGTAATCAAAAAAATTATGATAGATTAAATTATGACAATTTAATCTATTAAAGATAGGCAATGCTCCCCAAATTTGAGACACTTAATACCTTTTAAATTGATGGTAAAATGTCGATTTCTCGCAACTCTCTTTATTACAAACCAAAGCTTTCTGCTAAAGATTTATTGCTCAAGGGTCAGATTGAATCTGTATTGTTAGAGCAAAGAGCTTATTGTTACAGGCGCATTGCAATTGCGCTCATTGTTAATCCAAAAAGAGTGCGCAGTGATGAAGTTGTTTGGTATCAAAGCCAAGGCCGATTTGATTGAAGCAATCGCCATTCAGATTCATTACTATAGCATACTAAATTAACCTTGCATACTACAATAGTTTTTTTAAGATGAATCAAAAACTATGGCAATTCCTTATTCAAACGACTTAAGAAGAAAAGTAATAAACCTGATTAAACAAGGTAAA
>VHBV01000156.1 GCA_016882165.1 Candidatus Pelagibacterales bacterium | reverse complement strand
ATGCGTAAAAATATTGGTATTGAATTGGCAAAAGAAATAAAAATAGATGCTGATATTGTAGTTCCAGTTCCAGACTCTGGGGTTCCTGCAGCCATTGGTTATGCAGCTCAATCAAAAATTCCATTCGAGCTTGGAATTATTCGTAATCACTATGTTGGTAGAACCTTTATTGAGCCCACAGATAAAATACGTCACTTTGGAGTTAAGTTAAAACATAACGCTAATATTGAGATAGTTAAAGGCAAGAGAGTTATTTTAGTCGATGATAGTCTTGTTCGTGGAACAACTTCTAAAAAAATTGTTCAAATGATGCGTGATGCTGGTGCAAAAGAAGTATATATGTTAATTGCTTGTCCACCAACAATTGCTCCTTGTTTTTATGGAGTTGATACTCCTGATAAAAAAGATTTAATTGCTGCAAATAATACAATTGATGAAATTGCTAAGATAATAGGCGTAGAGAAGCTTGCTTATATTTCACTTGATGGTTTATATAAAGCAATTGAAGGAAGTAAAAGAGATGAGGAAAATCCTCAATATTGCGATGCTTGTTTCACAGACAAATATCCAATTCGTTTATCTGATAAAGAAGGTGGTGAAGCTCCACTTTTTGATTTTATGAAAGGTTAAAAAATATGACAAAAAACAAAAATTTTAATGAGAAAATTGCAAAAATGGACTTCGAGACTGCTTTAGCAAGACTTGAAGAAGTTGTTGAAACATTATCTTCTCAAAAAGTTGATTTGAATTTAATGGTTGATCTTTATGAAGAAGGAAATGCTTTAAGAGAGCATTGTTCTAAAAAGCTTGAAGAGGCAAAAATGAAAATTGATATTCTTGCAAAGAAAAGCGAATAGGATAACTTACGAATAAAAAATAGCTTTTCTTCAAATAAAAGCTTTTAGATTTACATTTTTTGAAACAATAAGATTAAAATAGAACTATATGTCTTTACTTTTTAAGTGATTGCTGGTTCATTCTTATTTTTTCAAAATTTACGGAAACAAAAATGAAAAATATCCCCAACTTTCTTACAACCTTTCGCATAGCAATAATACCAATTCTTGTGATGTCTTTTTACATGCAAGGCATGGTTTCTCACGTTGTTGCTGCTATTCTTTTTGCAACTGCTGCAATTACTGATTACTTTGATGGTTATTTTGCTAGAACTCTTAAGGTTCAATCAAATTTTGGGAAATGCCTTGATCCAATTGCTGATAAACTACTAGTTATTGTTGCAATTGTTATGTTAGTAAACTTTAGCGACCGCAATTTATGGATTCTAATTCCGGGAATGATAATAATTTGCCGTGAGGTTTTGGTTTCTGGATTGCGTGAGTTTTTGGCAGAAATACATGTAAGCGTTCCTGTAAGTAAATTAGCAAAATATAAAACAATGGTGCAAATGGTTTCAATAACAGGACTTTTGCTTGGTGAAGAAGGTTTTGATTATACTTTTTTCTATTTAATTGGTAATTGGATTGAAATGGATCTTAAGTTTTTACTTTGGTATTTGGTTGTTTATCTTTCAAAAATGCTTTTTTGTTTAGCCGCTGGTTTAACTGTTATTACCGGTTATGCATATTTTAGAGTTGGTTTGAAAAATATGTAAAATAGATTTCATTATATTTTTTTTGCCAATTTTATTTCTTCAAAAAATTCTATAATAAAATTAAGATCTACTGATCAGATTAATGAAGATGTTTTTGACAAGATTTTGTTAGAAGTTCTTTGTAATTGTATAATTTTTATTTCAGCTACTGTCTTATTTTCTCTTCTAAAAGTTTTACTTCCTGCAACGCTTTATAATCATCTTTCATCATTTTTTCTACAGTTTTGACTGCATGAATTACAGTTGCATGGTTTTTGTTTCCAAAGTCTTTACCAATTTTTGCCAAATTTAATGTAGTTAGATTTTTAGAAAGATACATAGCAATTTGTCTTGATTTTGCAATTGGCTTACTTCTGTTTGCAGATTTTAGGTCAGAAAGTTTTATATCATAAAACTCGCTAACAATTTTCTGAATTTTTTGTACAGTTATTGCCAAGTTGTCAGAAGCTTTTAAGTATGAAAGAGAAATATTTTTAGCGCTTTCTAGATTAATTTCTTCTCCAGCTAAAACTTTGGAAGCAATAAGCTTTTTTAATGCTCCTTCCAAGTCACGAATGCTACCAGTAACTTTTTCTGCCAAAAAGCTTATAACTTGATCGTCAATATCTTGTTCTAGAATTTGGCACTTTGATAGTCAGCATTTTTAAAATTAACTATCATTCCTCCAGTTATTCTTGATTTTAACTTTTCATCAACGTTTTCTAGATCACTTGGGCAACGATCACAAACTAAAACAACTTGTTTGTTTTCTTCAACTAGGTGATTGAAGCTGTTCATGAATTCTTGCTGCGTACTTTCTTTTCCTGCGATAAACTGAACATCATCAACAATTAAAACATCAATTGAGCGCATCTTTTGTTTAAAATCCATAACGTCATTGTTTCTGACCGATTGTACAAAATGATACATAAACTTCTCGGCAGACAGGTAAACTACTTTTTTTGATTTATCTTTTTCTTGAATTTCCCATGCAATTGCTTGTGCTAGGTGAGTTTTTCCCATGCCAACACCACCATGAATGAAAAGAGGAATTGCTTCTTCAAATAAATTGATTTGCCCTTCAATTTTTGCGGCAATTTTTGCCATTGAAAGCGCTAATTTGTTATATTTTGAGCTAACAAAGTTTTTAAAAGTGTAGCGTGGATTTAATTCTGTTCCAAAAGCAAAAACATTATCATGTTTTGAAAGATTTACAATTTTATTTTCTGAAGAATTTACTTTAAATGAAATGTCTTTGATGCTTTCTTCTTCTGCTTTTGGAGAAAAAACAATCGATAGTTTTTTGATTTGGGATTGGCATTTTTTCGCCAATGTTAAAAGATTTGATCCTTTAACTTCAAGGAATTCTCTTATAACCCAATCTCTTACAAATTTTGATGGTGCAGAAAGTATTACTTCACTTTCCGAATAAGAAGCAACATCAAGTTTTGAGAGCCATTTGGTAAAAATTTCGTTCCCGAATTCTTTTTCACACTCTTCAAAAAAAGAGCTTGAAAAGAGAGTCTTTTGATCTTGTATTTGATGGCTTAAAGCCTTTTCAAAAATCACTTAT
>VHBV01000155.1 GCA_016882165.1 Candidatus Pelagibacterales bacterium | reverse complement strand
CGACGTGACAACTGGACCAATGTTGGCTCATAAAGCTGAAGATGAAGGCGTTGCTGCTGCTGAAATGATTGCAGGACAAAAAGGACATGTAAATTACGATGTTATTCCAAACGTAATTTACACTTACCCAGAAATCGCTTCAGTTGGTAAAACTGAAGAAGAATTAAAAGCGGCAAATGTTGAATATAAAGTTGGTAAATTCTCAATGATGGCAAACTCAAGAGCGCGCGCAACTTTTGACGAACAAGGTTTTGTGAAAATTTTGGCTTGTGCAAAAACTGATCGTGTTCTTGGCGCTCATATCATTGCTCGTGAAGCTGGAAACACAATTCATGAAGTTGCAGTGGTGATGGAATTTGGTGGATCTGCTGAAGATTTAGCAAGAACTTGCCATGCTCATCCAACTTATAATGAAGCAGTTAAAGAAGCTGCAATGGCTGTAGAAAAAAGACAAATTCATTCATAAATAATAACTTCATTAAAACCTGTTATCTTTAAATTAGGATAACAGGTTTTATGAGTTCTCTCAAAAAAAGTAACTTTTTATTTACCAAATTATAGTTTGTAGAAAAAACATTTAATTTCTTTTAACTAAAAAATTATTTTTCTTTTTTCTTAATTATTAATAGAGCTGCTGTTCTAATTCTTAGATAATTAATTCATATAGTTACTTCTCTTTTAGCAAAAGATGGAATTTGTCTTAAGACTTGGTTTAATCAAGAGTTAGAAATAGAAAATAATAAAAAACAAAAAAACCTTCCTCAAAAAAACCAAAATTCTCACCGTCCTTTGTAAGAAAAAAATCAAGAAATCTTGCTAAGAACATCAAACTCAAATTATTCAAAAACCAAATAAATTTGTTTTGCATCTAAGTAAAACATCTTTATTATTCTGCTTGGGATAGTATAATAAGGCAGCGGACCCAAAACACAGGGCCTCTTTTTAATGCAATTGTCTGGCTTGCTATTTACATACTATCCCGCCAAATTTTCATATCTTACCTTACAACCTTACGCGACAAAAAAGAATTCAACCTTGCTGAGATTTCATAATTAGAAGTTTGAGACCAATTTGCCCAATCATCAATTTTGATTTGTGATTTTCTATCAAAACCAAAAATAGTGACAATATCACCCTGCTTTACATCTTTAACTTCAGTTACATCAATCATAATTAAATTCATTGTAACACGGCCAATTTGCGGTACTTTTTTGCCATTTATAAGGACAAATGATTTACCAGAAGAAATTCTAGGAATTCCATCAAAGTAACCAATTGGCAATACTGCAATTTTAGAATCTTTTTTTAAAACGTGAGTACAATTATAAGAGATTGGGCTTCCCGCTTTCATTTCTTTCAACTCAACAATTTTCGCTCTCCAAGATAAAACAGGTTTTAATTTTGCACTGGATTGTTTTTTCACATCATTTGAAGGCCAAAAACCATAAATTGATAAACCAACTCTTGCAGCGTCAAAATTAAGTGCCTTTTTTCTTAAAGTTGCAGCACTTGCAGAAGCATGAACCATGGGTTTTAAACCAATATCAGAAAAAGATTCTTGCCATAATTGTAAAATTTCAATTTGACTTTTAGTGTAATAATCAAAATTTATTAAATCAGACGATGCGAAATGAGCGTAAAGTCCAACTACTTCAACATTTTTTTGAAAATTCTTATCTTTTAGTAATTCAATAACTTCAGGAAGATCTGATTCTAAAAAGCCATCACGTCCTAAACCACTATCAATACAAATATGAATTTTTAACTTTTCTTTACTACGAATTCTTTTTGCTGCTTGCAAAATATCAAAAGTTGAAACTGTAATTTCAATTTGATTATCAATTGCTAACTTTATTTGATTTGAAAAAACTCTACCCAAACACAAAAGTTGTTTTTTAATTCTTTTTTTACGCAACAACAACAAATCTTCAAAATGATAAGAAGCTAAATAATCAACTTTGTTCTGAATTATTGATGCAACTTCTAAAAGTCCGTGTCCGTAAGCATTAGACTTAACAACAGCAATAAACTTTTTATCACTAGATAAATTTTTTCTAATTTCAGAAATATTACTAAGAAGTGCTGATTTACTAATTTCCAACCAAGTTTGATGCATTTTTGACCTCGTTAAAAAAACAACTTTTTTTGCCAGTATGACAAGCAACACCAGTTTGCCTTACAGTTAATAGAATACAGTCAAAATCGCAATCTGTTTTAATTGAAACTATTTCTTGTAAATGACCAGAAGTATCACCTTTTTTCCACAAAGAATTTCTTGAACGCGAAAAATAAGTCGCAAAACCACTAGTAATTGTCAGATCTAAACTTTCTTTGTTCATAAAGGCCATCATCAAAACCTCTCCCGTCACTACATCTTGTGCAATTGCAGGGATAAGGCCATTGTGGTCAAATTTTAGTTTTGAGATAATATCGTTCATTTACCAAGTAAGAAATATTGAAATTGTAACTACTACAAGGTAATCTTTATAACTTATTTCAAAAACCGCAATTTCAAAAATGATTACTTGCACCAGAAAAATTGAATTTGATGCCGCGCATCGCATCATAAACCATGAAAGCAAATGCAAAATGTTGCATGGCCATCGCTATTCCCTAGAAGCAACTTTTACATCAAAAGAACTTGATAATTTAGGACGAGTTATTGATTTTGGTGTAATAAAAGAAGTTTTAGGATCTTGGATTGATAACAACCTTGACCATAATACAATCTTATCAATTAAAGATAAAGTTTTGGGCGATTCTATAACAGCACAAACTAATCAAGAAATTTATTATATTAAGGAAAATCCAACAGCAGAAAATATTGCGAAACATATTTTTGAAGAAATTTGTCCAAAGCTTTTTGCTGATAAAGATGTAAAATGCGTAGCAATCAGATTATTTGAAACTCCAAATTGTTATAGCGATGTCAAATAATTTCAGCACAAACTACCGAATTTACTATGAAGACACTGATGCTGGAGGCGTGGTTTATTATGCAAATTACTTGAAGTTTTTTGAACGTTGTAGAACTGATTTTTTAATAAGAAGTGCTGATTTACTAATTTCCAACCAAGTTTGATGCATTTTTGACCTCGTTAAAAAAACAACTTTTTTTGCCAGTATGACAAGCAACACCAGTTTGCCTTACAGTTAATAGAATACAGTCAA
>VHBV01000154.1 GCA_016882165.1 Candidatus Pelagibacterales bacterium | reverse complement strand
TATTGTTCAAACAATTGCGATTTCTAATTTTATTAAGAAAGGATTATTAGTTAAGTCAGGCGAGGCGTTAGAAAAATTAAAAGATATTGATGTTGTGGTTTTTGATAAAACTGGAACTTTAACTTTAGGAAAACCGCAGTTAATAGATGTTTTTTTATTGTCTGGAAATGAAACCAAAGAAATTAACTTAGAGCAAAAGAAATATTATCTGAAGATTGCTGCTTCTATGGCAAAAAAAAGTTCTCATGTAATTTCAAAAGCAATTTTAATGGCTTGTGAAGATAACTTATTAGATCTTGAAATTTCTGAAGTTAAGGGTTTTGGTTTAACATCAGTTTTTGAGGGTAAAAGTTTAAAATTGGGTAAAAAAGAATTTTGTGAAGTAATAAGTAGTTTTAGTTATTCTGATAAGTATTTATCATGTTTTATGAAGTTTGGTGAACAAGAATTAGTCTTTTTATTGCAAGATAAATTGAAAGAAGATGCAAAATCAATTGTTACAACTTTAAAACAGATGAAGAAAAGAGTATTGTTGATTTCAGGTGATATTAGAGAAGTTGTTAGTGATGTTGCAAATGAGGTTGGAATAGATGAGTTCTACTTTGAAAAAATTCCAACTCAGAAACTTGATTTCTTGAATAATTTAAGAAGAGAATCTAAAAAAGTTTTAATGATTGGAGATGGTTTAAATGATGCTCCTTCTCTTGCTGCAGCAGATGTTTCCATTTCTTTTGTTCATGCAACTGATATTAGCCAAAATATTGCCGATGTTGTTATTCAAGGAGAAAAATTATTTCCTATAATTAACTTGATTAACTCATCAAAAAAAGCGATTTATTTAATGAAGCAAAATTTATTGATTTCTCTTATCTATAATTTAATTGCTTTGCCTTTTGCTGTTGCTGGATTTGTGGTGCCTTTAGTTGCTGCATTTGCCATGTCTTCATCATCAATTTTAGTTTTGCTAAATTCTTTAAGAATGAATAAAAATAGCTAATGTCAGTTTTGATTTTTCTAATTCCAATAACAATTGCTCTTGGTTTACTTGGTTTGGTTGCATTTTTGTGGAGTTTAAAAAACAAGCAATATGATGATCTTCAAGGTGCTGCTAATAGAATTTTATTTGATGAAGAAGAATAATTTTAACTCATTTTATCTAATTTTTGATTCTAATAATTTTCAAAAATTAGCATCTTACGCTTTGTAAATTTTGCTGACTTTTGATTAATTCAATTGGTTTAGTACTATAGCATACTAAATTAACCTTGCATACTACAATAGTTTTTTTAAGATGAATCAAAAACTATGGCAATTCCTTATTCAAACGACTTAAGAAGAAAAGTAATAAACCTGATTAAACAAGGTAAAAAGCAAACTGAGATATCAGAATTATTATCAATAGACAAAGCTACAATTTTTAGATGGAATAAAAGGGCTAAAGAAGTTGGTAATGCTGATTTCAAAGGTTATCACAATAACAGCGATAAAATTAAAATCAGACCAGAAAGATTAGAAAAAATAATTAAGAGTAATCCATCGCTCACATTGTCTGAAATGGCAATAAGAGTGGGAAGTGTTAGTGATGTAACCGTGATGAATTGTTTAAAAAAAGCAGGATATTCTTTTAAAAAAAGTCATGGCTATATCAAGAACGAAACGAGGAAAAGAGGCAGGAATTTATCAAGACAATAAGTCAAATTTCAGAAGAAAATATTTTTTATCTTGATGAATCAGGATTTGATACCGACATGGTAAAAATGTATGGATTATCAAAAATAGGACAAAGAATTATGGCTGAGAAATCTGGAAGTAGAAAAGACAAAAGAATATCAGTTATTGCGGTTAGAAACCATAAGCATCAACTGCTTCATTCTTTTTATTTTAAAGGCTCAACCAACAAAGAGGTTTTTAAAACTTATTTAACTGACATTTTGCTTTCTAACTTACCAAAAAATTCATATCTGATTATGGATAATGCAGCTTTCCATAAAGGTGAAGAGATAGAAAATTTAATCAAGTCAGCAAGCATCAATTTAATTTATCTTCCGACTTATTCGCCAGATCTTAATCCAATTGAAAAGAAGTGGGCACAGGTGAAATCTTATTACAGAAAACTCACCCATTATTTTGAAGATAAAATGCAATTATTGGATTTGGTTTTAATAGAAAAAGAGTATGCAAGGTTAGTTTAGTATGCTATATAACCACAAGCGAGTACACAGTGCTATAAAAATGCCACCAAAAATAAATCCAGCAATTGATCATTCAGAAATTCAAAACTATGAATGATTAGGATATCAGTTTTAGAAGGACAAACTGTTTAAAAAAGGGGTGCATTTCATACTCAGTACCAAATTATTTACAAACCACCTATAAATAAGTCACTTAAGCCATTCTCGAAAATCTAGTTTTACATTCGGAAGATTAGGGGGTATGGAGTTTTATTATTTTTAGAAAATCTTCTCCCCTTCCCCACCACTCATTAATTAAGAACTCTATTTCTCCTCCAAAAATGAGTCGATATCCATTTAATTTTGAGTCTAACTGATCTTTGTTGGCTATCAAGAATACAGCCACGGCCAACAAACCAAATATACTTCTGTCGCTTAACCTTAGCTTACCGCGCTCAATATGAATTCTAGTAGAATCTCCCCCAAACTTGGCATCTTCCAGTAAAGAAAATCCATCTGGTAACTCATCTCCATGTCCATGAGAACATCTATGAATACTGTAAATAATATCAGCAACATCTGGATTTCCCCCGATGGCAGTAGGATTTTTAATCCCCACCGGAAACGCAGTATTAGCTATATCTATCCCCGGCAAACCCATGGGGCCAAAAATCTTATAATTATCTCTTAATATCTGAGTGAATCTTTTTTGGTTTTTATATTTTGGATAAATCTTCTTAGCAGTTCCATCAACAGCGTTGCACGCATGAAGCATTGAAGATTCGAGTTCATTTTTTTCCCAATCATCAATTGATTTGCGTACAGAATCTGAGATTTTCATTTTTGAAGTACGAAATTTTCTGGATTCCCGCTTTCGCAGGAATGACAGATTCCTTTACTTACTAGCCCTCTCGATTCCTTCTTTTATCAACTCTCTAGCTTTTTCTGCCCCTTCAAAACCTTTTACTTTCACCCATTTACCCTTCTCTAAACCTTTATAGTTTTCAAAGAA
>VHBV01000153.1 GCA_016882165.1 Candidatus Pelagibacterales bacterium | reverse complement strand
TTATATTTTCAGACAACTTATCGGCAATTTCTTTAATTTTTTGCAGATCATAATCCTCAATTAATTTAAAAACTTTATCAATCTGTGTACGCGGAAGGCTTTTAATAGCATGATCTTTATCAAATATTGGTGTTTCTCTTAGTTTTTTAACAATTTCATCGATAGCGTAGGATAAATCTTCTAAAAAATCCTTATTATCATTATTATTTTGAATAAATGCTGCGTAAGTTGAGAAAGGGTAAAAATTATCTTCGATGGTAAGCCGCTGAGGAAGCTTAACTAAAATCGATATTCTCTCATATAAGTATCTTAGAAACTCAGAAAGTTTTTCAACCGATTCTGGGTGATTAGCCTTAACTATTGGAGAGTTATTTAATTTGATTGATAGATCGTATAGCCTAGCAACATTATTGACTAAATTCTGTAAGTATTCATTCATTTTTTAGTTGTTCATTTTTTGGTAACAAACTTCATCCAACACAAGTGTCATCCTGAACGAAGTGAAGAATCTCAGGAGTTATGATTCGGAGTTTCAACTCATGAGATCCTTCACTTCGTTCAGGATGACAGCAAGTGGAAAAATTATTGACCGGTTGATCCAAAACCACCAGTTCCTCTTGCAGTTTCGTCCAAATCTACCACCTCAAAAATTTCAGCTTGCTCGTGTTTTGCAATTACCATTTGGGCAATTCGCATGCCGCGAGTAATTGTAAAATCAACTTGCGAGTGATTAATTAAGATTGCACAGACTTCACCCCTGTAATCAGAGTCAACAGTTCCCGGAGAATTTAAAACAGTAATTCCATTTTTTAAAGCAAGACCAGATCTTGGGCGCACTTGCGCTTCAAAACCTTTTTCCAAAGCAATTGCAATTCCAGTTTTCACCAATTTAATTTCACCAGGTTTTAATATAATTTCTTCATCAATTGCAGCCAGCAAATCCATACCAGCGCTGCCTAATGTTTCATATTTTGGCAACGCCATTTCACCCAAATTTGGAAGTCTTTTTATTTTTAAAATTGTCATAATTATTTATGTTATTTATAAAAGTAGTAAAATTTTATATTGATAAATACGCTAAATATTAGTAAAAAAGCGACTCTTTTTTTAAAAAATTTTCAACATTGCCAAAAAAATGTCCGAGTCATCAAACAATACTCAATTACCTGAAAACAAAAGCTTAAAAAGCGAAAGTTTGAAAGATGAAAGTCGCAGAAAATTACTTACTGGCACAGCTTACGCAACTGCTGGTGTTGGTCTTGCTTGTGCGGTTTTACCTTTCATCGACAGCATGAATCCATCAAAAGACGTTGCAGCTCTAGCTTCAACAGAAGTTGATATTTCAAACATTAAAGCCGGTGAAACTAAAAAAGTTATGTGGCGTGGTAAGCCAGTTTCAATTCGTAGAAGAACTGCAGAAGAAATTAAAGAAGCTCAAGAAGTTAACTTATCAGAATTGCGTGACCCTCAACAAGATTCTGACCGCGTAAAAGCAGGAAAAGAAGAGTGGCTTGTTACAATCGAAATATGTACTCATTTAGGTTGCATTCCAATTTCTGGACAAGGAGAGTTTAAAGGCTGGTTCTGCCCTTGCCATGGATCACAATATGATACTTCAGCAAGAATTAGAAAAGGTCCAGCACCAAAAAATTTAGAAATTCCACCTTACGAATTTGTTAGCGATACATTAATAAAAATTGGTTAAATCAAAATAAATTATGGGCAATCACATTAAAAACGATATTGATCAAAGTATTACTGAAAAATCAAAAGCGGCAAAATGGCTTAACGACCGTTTACCAATAATTGCAACCCTTGAAGATACTTTATTCAAACACCCTTATCCAAAAAATCTAAGTTATTGGTGGAATTTTGGTTCAATTGCAGGAATTGCTTTAGTTGTGCAAATTTTAAGCGGACTATTTTTAGCAATGCATTATGTTCCAAATACTGCTTTGGCATTCAATTCAGTTGAGCATATTATGCGAGATGTTCGCTATGGCTGGTTAATTCGTTATATACATGCTGTTGGAGCTTCAATGTTTTTTGTCGCACTTTACGCTCACATTGCTCGTGGTCTTTATTATGGTTCTTACAAAGCACCTCGTGAAGTTTTATGGTGGATTGGCATCATTATTTTCCTTCTTACTATGGCCACTGCTTTCATGGGTTATGTTCTGCCATGGGGACAAATGAGTTTTTGGGGCGCAACAGTAATTACGAATCTATTCTCTGCGATTCCAGTTGTTGGTGAGTCAATTGTTACATGGTTGTGGGGTGGTTTCTCAGTTGATAACCCAACTTTGAATCGCTTCTTTGTACTTCACTTTTTAATGCCATTTTTAATTGTTGGCGTTGTTTTATTGCACCTAACAGCTCTTCACACTGCTGGTTCAAACAACCCTTCTGGAGTTGAAATAAAAAGCAAAAAAGATATAATCCCTTTCCATCCATATTTTACAATCAAAGACATGGTTGGATTTGTTGGTTTTTTCCTGGTTTTTGGTTATTTCTTATTTTTCTATCCAAATTCCCTAGGTCATCCAGACAATTATATTCCTGCAAACCCAATGGTAACACCTGCTCACATTGTTCCCGAGTGGTACTTCTTACCGTTTTATGCAATTCTTCGTGCAGTTCCTGATAAATTGGGTGGCGTTTTAATGATGTTTGGTGCAATCGCTCTACTATTTGCGCTACCATTCTTAGACACAAGCAAAGTTAAATCCGGTGCATATAGACCAATTTTTAAAAAAGTATTTTGGTTATTTATTGCTAACTTTTTATTCTTAGGTTGGCTTGGAAAATCTCCTGCTGAAGGCTGGTATATATGGGCTTCACGTTTTGCAACTTTGTTTTACTATGGTTATTTCTTGGTAATTTTACCATACTTAGGAAAAGTTGAAAAAACATTACCTGAACCAGAATCAATTGACCATCATTATAAATCAAAACATTAACAAAACATGATTGATTCTGCAGAGGTTTATAAATTATTATGCCAAATTCCAAAAGGCAGGGTTACAACTTATAAAGAAATTGCAAATCAAATTAGAACAAAAGGTTATCAAGCAATTGGAAAAATTGTTGGAGCAAATCCAAATGCACCAAAAGTTCCTTGTCATAGAGTTGTAAAATCTAATGGTTCAATAAGTGGATATGCTTTTGGTATAGAAAAAAAGTCTCTTTGTTAA
>VHBV01000152.1 GCA_016882165.1 Candidatus Pelagibacterales bacterium | reverse complement strand
GGAACAATTGTTAAAATTGCTGAAAACAAAGGAATTGAACTGCACGAACTAAAACTTTCTGAAATGCAAAAAGTTGAAAAAAGAATTACTAAAGAAATTTTTAAAGTTTTAAGCGTTGAAAATTCTGTTGCCAGCAGAACTTCATTTGGTGGCACTTCACAAGTAAGAGTGAAAGAACAAATTTCAGTTGCGAAGAAGTTTCTTAAAAGTTGCTAAACCTCGCCATTAATTAAATAAAAACTTCACCACAATTTTTTTAATTAGGTCTAATTCAAACTTCTAAGGGTTTTAAGATTTAAATCTTTCACAGAATAAACTCCTTCCATTTTTTTCAAAAAATCTCTTGTTGTATAAACTTCATCTGAAACGAAAATATACGAACCATGAGAAATGATTGTTTTTGCTTTCTCTTTATTTAGGTCAAGACCTATTGTTATTTCTATAGAAACATCTATTTTACTTGTTAGAGCAGTTTTTATAAATTGTTTATATCTTTCTCTTAAAGTCCTTTTAGCACCTATACCATAGGTTTTTCCTTCTATATCAAAAAAGAAGTCATATTCCGTACTTTTATCATTCTTATCATGAGTTTTAATAATATTTTTAATTCCTATCTTATTCAGAACTGATCTTATTCTATCTTCATAATTTGTACCAGAATCAGATATAATAGATTGATTTATTGACTCACTAAACATTAGCATAAATATCTGATTTGATTCCAAACCTTTCTTTTTAAGCTTGGAGGCTTTCTTAGATAAATCAGAAATAAAGTTCAGAGAATCTTTTGACATAAAATTGAACTCGCCATCATCCAATTTTTCAAAAAATAGTAAAGACAATAATGCACCGCTAACTCTAGTTTTGTAGGGCTTTAGAACAGATATTTTATCATATTCCAATGATAAAGGATCTAAGTTAGAAAGGTTATTTAAATCTATTGCCTCAAAAATTTTCGCTTCTGCTAGCAGTAAATCTTTTACCTGATAAAGTCTTAAGCTAAAATCAAATAACTCTACATCTTCTGATTTGTTAAGTCTTAATCCAATTTCTTTTATATGTTCTAGTTTGGATTGGGACTTAATGAATATTTCCTCAAACTTTTCTAATAAAGATACAATATCTAATTTCATCAAATTGATATTTTCCAACACTAGATTCAATTGACGATCACTAGGACTTAGCTTGTTGATATGCTTTAGAAAAAAGTAAAATTTTAAATTAATATCTGTTCTTTCTTTAGTAAGATGCAATTTTTCTATCTTCATATTTGTCATAATTAAATAAATCTAACTCCATTGATCTGTATTTCTTACGAGGCTTTTCCAAAGATAATTTTATTTGATTTGATAAAGCTTTTATTACTGGTACACAAACACTATTCCCAAATTGTTTGTAAGCCTGATTATCACTGACTACAATTTTAAAGCTATCAGGAAATCCTTGTAATCTTGCCGCTTCTCTAGGGGTTAGCTTTCTTGGATTTTTATCATTTTGTTTTATTAAAATTTCCGAACCATCTTTATAATATCTAGCTGAAATTGTACTGGTATAAGGTGAATTTTCATCAAACATAGAATACCCAAATCCATTGCCTTTTTCAATATGTTCTTTCTTGCGTCGAATGTGACCTGCCCACAATCTATCAGATATTGTATATTTCTCAGGAGCATCTTTTTCTAAAATATCTCCCAGCTTTATTTGCTTAGGAAAAGGTTTTGGGAAAGAAAAATCTACATTATCTAAAAATCCTACTATATAAATTCTCTCTCTATTTTGAGGAACTCCAAAATCTTTAGCGTTAAGAACTTGCGAATAAACATTGTATCCCATTTCTTCCAAAGTGTTCTGGATAATTCTATAGGTATTTCCTTTATTGTGACTCTTCAAACCTTTTACATTTTCTAAAAAAACAATTTTTGGTTTGTGATGATTAAGAATTCTTGCAATATGAAAAAACAATGTTCCTCTAGTATCTTCAAATCCCATTTTTAGTCCAGCATTTGAGAATGGCTGGCAAGGAAAACCAGCAAGCAATACATCAAAATTTGGGATATCTTTTTCATCAATTAGAGTAATATCACCTTGAGGTCTCTCTCCAAAATTAGCTTCATATGTATTTTGGGCAAATTTATCCCACTCAGAAGAAAAAACGCACTCACCACCAACAGATTCAAAACTGAGTCTTATTCCTCCAATTCCAGCAAATAAATCAATAAACTTAAAGTTGTGGTTATTTTTCATATTATCAATTACATTTTTTTACTTACAAAAAATAGTAAGAAGGGTGAATTTTGATTAGAAAATTTTTATCCTATTTAGATTATTTTGCATCTTTTTTATTTAAATTTGAGCCAAAATCAAAAATTGAGTATAAATATTAAATAACAATTCAAAGTAAAAATATTTATGATATTTATTTTTCACGCTATTTTCCTTAAACATTGATTATTTCATAATCAGAATTTCTTTAAAAAATTTTACGCTCAACCAAAAACCATGTTCAAATCATTTTGCCCAGCAAAAATTAACCTTTTTTTAAAAATTACTGGCAAGAAAGATAATTATCACGAATTGGAATCGCTTTTTGCTTTTCTTGATTTGGCTGATGAATTGTTGGTAGAAAAATCTGAAAAATTTTCGTTGGAAATTAGTGGAGAATTTTCTGATCTTGTTGATGAAAAAGACAATCTTTTTACTAAAATTCTTAATCATTTTGTTGAAAAATTCGCTATTTCTTCAAATTTAAAAATAAAAATTGTTAAAAACATTCCTGTTGGTGCTGGCCTTGGTGGAGGATCATCAAATGCAGCATTTTTCATGAAGGCTTTGAATGAAATTTTTGTGCTAAATTTAACAATTGCAGAAATGCAGGAAATTTCACTTAACTTTGGCTCTGATATTGCCTTTCTTTTACAAAACAAAGCTTCAATTGTTAGAGGACGTGGTGAAATCATTACAAATTATCTTGAATTTGCAACAATTCCAGCTTTGCTGATTAATCCTAAAATTTTTATCTCAACTACCAAAATTTTTCAAGATTTTGATGGTAATTTTTCAGCCAAAATAGATGATTCTGAATTATTAAAACAAGATGTTTTGAAACTAACCAAAAATTTGGAAAATGACTTGGAAAAACCAGCAATTTTAAATGCAAAAATAATTGGTGAGATTTTGAAGAATTTAAAAAGTAACAAAGCAAAAATTGCCA
>VHBV01000151.1 GCA_016882165.1 Candidatus Pelagibacterales bacterium | reverse complement strand
ATTTCACAAGCATCAACTCTACTCATTTGCCCTGCTCCAACACCAACTGTTTGGAAATTCTGTGTTACAACAATTGCATTGGATTTTACATGTTTACAAACCGACATAGCAAAAATTAGTTGCTCAACTTCATTTTCAGAAACCGAAATTTTCGTAGCTAATTCTAGATCATTTTTTGTAATTATTTTTTGATCTAAATCTTGAACTAAAAAACCACCAGAAATTGATTTCACTTGTGTTTGAACTTCTTTTTTAAAGTCAGCTATAAGAACTCTTAAATTTTTCTTGCTTGATAAAATTTCTTTAGCTTTTTCATCAATTTCTTTTGCAATTATTACTTCAAAAAACATTTTAGAAAGTTCAACTGCCAGAATTTCATCAATTTTACCGTTAAGTGCAACAATTCCACCGAATGCAGATTTTGGATCAGAAGATAGAGCAGTTTTATAAGCTTCAGTTAGGTTTTTTCCAATTGCAGTTCCACAAGGATTTGCGTGCTTTATAATTGCACATGCTGGTTTTTCAAACTCCATAACTAAATTATAAGCAGCATCAGAATCATTTAGATTATTATAACTAAGTTCTTTTCCTTGAATTTGAAGAGCGTTAACTATTCCAGATTTAGAGTTAGTGTAAACAGCGGCTTTTTGATGAGAATTTTCGCCATATCGTAATTCTTGCTTTAAACTTCCAAAAACAGAAAAGTCTGATTTATTAAACCATTCAGAGATTGCAATATCATAACTTGCAATATTTCTAAATGCTTGAGCAGCCATTTTATGACGAAACTCAAAAGAAGTTGAACCAGAATTATTATTCATTTCAGAAATCAATTTTTCATATTGATCTGATGAAGTAATAACGGTTTTATAAGCAAAATTTTTAGAAGCAGAACGCACCATTGCAGGTCCACCGATATCAATTTGCTCAATAATTTCTTCTTCATCAGAGGTTTTAGCAACAGTTTCAACGAATGGATATAAGTTTATAATCAGCAAATCAATTGATTCAATTTGGTGATTTTTTGCCGCTTCAACATGTTCTTTGTTATCTAAAACAGCTAAAAGTGCTCCATGAACTTTTGGGTGCAAAGTTTTAACTCTACCATCCATCATTTCAGGAAAACCTGTAAACTCAGAAATGTCTTTATTTGCAATACCATTTTGTGTAAGCAACTTTGAAGTTCCGCCAGTAGAAATTATTTCCACACCTTTTGAAATTAAATATCTAGAAAGCTCAACAATTCCACTTTTATCAGAAACTGAGATTAAACAACGATTAATTTTTTGTAATTTTTGCATTTTTAATAAAACTTAAATTTATAAGCTATTTCCAAATTTTATCTTTGAAAATAACGTAGAGAAGAATGATGAATTAGAATTGCCAATAATGCTTAGCATTTTAAACAAACCTTCGTCAATTGTAAGATTTCCATTGTCAATAACATGCGCTCCTGCAGCAACTTTCAAAGGAGAATCACGACGATTTAAATCATTATTATCTCTATTTTTAAGCTGCCTCAGAATTTCTTGATATTCAACTTTTTCACCTTTGTTCAATAATTGATCATAACGTCTTCTAGCTCTAATTTCAACATCAGCTTTAATATAAAATTTAAAATCAGCATTTGGACAAATTACTGTTGTTGTATCACGACCATCTAAAACAGCACCGCCATTGTTTTTTTTGCCTTCAGAGATAAATTTTCTTTGAAAGTCAAATAAAGCAGAACGTAATTTAACATTTTTAGCAATTATTGAAGCAACCGCACCAATTTCTTCAGTAAATAAAACCTCATTTTCAAGATCATTTTCTGAAATATCTTTCACCAAAACAGGAATAAATTTTTCTAACTCTTTGATATCAATTTTTGCCACAACAACACGAAATGCGACAAGACGATAAAGAGCTCCAGTATTTAAATAAGGAAATGAAAAATGACTGGCTATTCTTTTTGCCAAAGTTCCTTTACCAGAAGCAGAAGGTCCATCGATTGCAATTACTATTGGTTTTTTCATAAGTTATTCTCTTTCTTTTGCTTTTTTAAATTCTTCTTCAACTTGATTTATAAGATGAACAATAGCACCTTCTTTACCTTTCTTAAAAAGGGTTAGTTTTTTTAATATCTTTTCAACGAAACCATTATCGATAAGTGAATCTTTTTTAGCTTTTTTTAAAGAAGTAATTATTCTATCAAGAATAGCAGATATAATGCTTTCTTGTTCACTTATTATCGCAGCGTCCAAAGCTGAAGCATACAATGCTAACTGTATGCCAACATTTTCAGAACCGAGTCCTTGAAACAAAGATGATCTTGCCTCTGAAGCATAAATCTGAGATTCTAGAGTTTTTGTTTTTTTCTCAAACTCTTCCTGAAATTTTTTAAGATCTTCATCTAATTTTTTTTGATATTTTTCTTCAATTTTTATCAATCTCTTTTTTGTATCTTTTTTTAACCACCACAAACCAAAAGTAGTTGCAAAAGCAATGACAGAACCAATAATAACAACTATTTCTAAAAAATTCTCATAAGAATTTTGATAAAGCTGCGATATTTGTGAAATAGAAATTTCGTGAAACTTAGAAAGTTGATCAAAAGATTGTTCATAAAAACTTTTAACCATTTCTGATTGTTTATCTAACAGCATATAATTTAAACTTATTTTATTTATATCAAATCATTCACTTCACAAACTTGCTACAACATCTCGCCAATCTTCTTCGTCTTCAAAATTTCTCTGGCTTTGGCATATTTATCATCATGCCAGAAAATTAAACAACCATTGCAACCTTTACCACAGCAACCATCAGTTCCAATTCTTGGAGTTCTTGGAGAAATTTGTTCATCACCAACTTCTAAGGCTGCGAAATATTTTTTGCGTTTAGTTTCATATTTTTCTTCACGAATTTCGCCAGCTTCAAGTTGATGAGAAAGTTGGCGTGATTCAACTTTTAATTTCTCAGCTTCAATATTCATTTTTTCTTTACGTACCAAAGTCATTGGCACAAGAAGTTCTTTTAACTTTTGTACATCAAATAAATGAAAATCAGCAGCAGAAATTTTAAACAGAGGTCTTTGTCCGGCATGAAGCTTATCAGATATTTCATGATCAACATAATTTCCTTCTGGATTTTGGCGAACTTTCTTGAATTGATAAATTCTAAGCAAAATTGGTTCGCGTTGACTTGGTGATAGAAATTCCAATACATCACCAGCATCAAGTCTAT
>VHBV01000150.1 GCA_016882165.1 Candidatus Pelagibacterales bacterium | reverse complement strand
TTATGGTCTTTTTTAGCTTCTTCAATGTTTTGTTTCAAGTAGTCGTCATTATAGATAACTTCTTTACTTTTTTTATTTGCTTTACTCATGATAAACAGTGCTTTAAATCTTTTTCTAATTTCTTTATTGTGATTGGGTCAAAGTCTATTTCATGCCATTGGTCGTCGTAGATTTCTTGTACTTCGTATCGTAGTTCAGCAAAAACCAAAGTATCAGCGTAAAACCTTTGGTTAATGCTATAAACTACGTGTATTATTTTTCTTTGGAATAATAGTGTGTGTAGTAATTCGTTTGTATTGTGATAACTACGCATCTTTGCTGACTATCTTATTGTTTTCAATCACTAATATTTTATTCTTACTACGAAAATACACAAACATTTCGTCAAGTGCAAACGAATAGACATAATTCTCTAACGTGTAAAGAATCAATCCTTTCTTTGCCATGTTATACGCGTATTCGGATGAAGCTTTTTCGGTTACTTTGATATTAAGCTTAGTAAAAAAGTCGTGGTTTGTTGCGTTTCTTCGTAAGAAGTTATAAAACGACCACTTTTCACCTACCGTAAATTCTTTCGCGTTGTTGAAGCAGTCTATTATCGATTGAAGAAAGGCATTGTGTTTTTGTTCCTTAGCTTCTTCGCTATCTTTGTCCGCAAGTTCTTCTAAAATCCTTGTTTTTTCCTTTATTGCTTTGTTCCGAATTGTATCGGAATAAACGTTAATCGCTTGGATTATGTTTTTAGTATTAATGTAATTTAGTTCATTTTCGGTCATTGGTAGCTCTCCAAAGGAATATAATTCAATCGCTTTTTTAACCTCATGAATCTTCCATTTAGAGTAGTCCGAACTTAGTTTTTTGGACAAAACATCCGCTATTGAATCCACATCTTTATTAGAATGACCAACAACTTTAAACAACCCCATTAAAGACGTAACAACCTCGCTTTTTAGCTCATTGTTTTGCATGTTTGAAATTGTAAGAGAATCGAAAGACAAACATTCTAATTGTCTCTTATTTAATCCCTTAGCTTTTTGGGCTATTTCGTCGTTTTTAACTATCTGCAAGGATAAATGCATAAAATTTTTCTTTTGATATCTTGGAAAATTTTAAATCGTTTAAGTTTCTGATATAGAATCCTTTTTGAGTGTATCTAAAAACACTTAAGCCTATTATCTTTTCAACACCTAATGAAAAAGGTGTGAAATCATGTTTTTCGATTAATTCTTTTTTTATAAATTTAAAGCAAATCATGTTGTAGTTTTTTTTTAAATGTGCGACCAAGTTTTATGGTTAACTATACGACCTATTTGTGATTGAGAAACATTCAACATCAGTGCAATTTCTTTTTGTGAGTAGCTCCTAGTAGAGTATAATTCACGTATTTTAATCACTTGCGATTCTGTTAGTTTAGATCGTCCGTGCTTTTCTCCTTTTTTTCCTTCACTTAAACCAGTATCAAAAGCATGTCGCATGTTTTCAGACCTCGAGCTCCATTCAAGATTCTCAACGCGGTTGTCCAATTTTTTTCCATTTAAGTGATTGACTTGTGGTTTGTTTTCAGGATTTTCCAAAAAGGCTATTGCTACCAATCTGTGGGCTATAATTGTCTTCGCTTTTTTATTTAAGTAAAGAACAACAAAGTAATAACCACCTTTATCTTTACCAAACTTCAAAACTTTTTCTTTTTTTGTGCGATTGTAATTTAAACTTTTTACATTGCCAAGACTTGAAACTTGATATAATCCCTCATATCCTTTGATGTCTCTCCAAACTTCTTCCATATTATTTAACATCTTTAAGAGATAAATTTTGTCCGTAGAAACATCTAATAGATTCAAATATAAAATCACTCGTTAGTTGTTCGTTTACTTTTTCAAAAACACATTTGATGAATGAGTAATGAAATAGGATTTTATTCCAATTTATTTTCAAATCTGATTCATTCAAAACTTCAAAAAGCCTCTTGTCTTCCAATGGCTCAAACATTTCAACGAAATTGATTAGTAAATCGTAATGAAAATAAATGTCTTTATCTTCTTCATCATAAACCAGCTCAAATTCTTTAAAAAAATAGTTTGTCGTTTCTTTGTAGGAATCTATGTAGCTGTTGTGATGTCCGGATGAATTATTGATAAACTCAACATCTTCAGTAACATAGATATCTATCTCCGTATCGTTTTTTAATAAATCTTGTATTAATCTTGCACTTTCGCGCACATAACTCAAAAGCACCTCTTCATCGTTTTTGTAGTTATTTAGATAGCCAACTATCTTTTCTTCTAATGTAATTCCTAATTCCATATTTTTATCGTTTTTTTAATTATTTACGTAAATATACTAAAAAGTTTTCAATTAATCAAAATTTATTTACTTTTTTTCTAATAATTTACCTAAAGCCCATAACTTACCTTGTATTTGCTGAACGTACACCCAATTGCGTTTCATTATTGCAATGCTTAAATCATCCGCAAATCTATCCAACTGCTTTTTTATTTCTTCGTTTTTCATAATAAACTATCTTTTTTAAATTCACTAGATACAAAACTATTAAAACTAAAATGTTTTGATTTAGATTTTTTTCCTAAAAATGGATTAACTTTTTTTGGGGTTTCATCTATAAAAACATCTTTTAAAAAATCATAAAAAGCACAACCCTCTATATTAATTAATAAAAACTTTATTAGTAAAATATCTTTTATTGAAAGGCTAAACCACTCGCCAAATGTTTTTTTGTTTTTAAAATATTTATGCAAAAATCTTTCTATCACTTCGGGCTTTTCGTCATAGTTAGCTTCAAGTTCCAACACCATTAAGTAATTCATTTCAACACCTGATGAGTTTTGTAACTGCATAAGCCTTACTGTTGGGTTATTTGTTATCCCTATTTTAGTAAGCTTTGTATGTTTGCAATAAATAACATACAAGTAATTACAATCTAAACCACAAAGTAAATTATCAGGCAATGGATAACTTTCTTTTTCATATTTTTCAATAAATTTTTTATAATTCAAATTTTCCATTTTAACCACGTTTTAAGCAACTTTTATTTTTTTAACCATAATTTACCTTATTTTAATATTATCTTTCAATCTAGAGCGTTTAAAATGCAAATTAGAGTACAATTTCATCTATTAACTGTTTCAATTGGTTTGAATTGAACTGAAAAACCGTAATTCCGTTTAATTTTTTGTTTTTCATTCCACAATACACACGATAGAACTTTTCTAAATCATTACACATTGAATCTAATCTATAAAATACTTCCGCT
>VHBV01000149.1 GCA_016882165.1 Candidatus Pelagibacterales bacterium | reverse complement strand
GGCAGATCCAGTCTATTGTCGAATAGAGCCTATCCCGTCTCTGGGCAATCAATCGGATCTTTAATCTTTTGCTTTCAAGCTGGAACTTATCCACGACTTGGGTGTGGATTCTTTACCGACACATATGCGGCAGTGAATCAGTCAACTCCCAACACCGCAGCTGGCTTAAATTATGATGAAAAATTTTTGCTGAGATTCACTGCAACAAGCGCGAAATCTGGAATGAGAGTTTCAACGAAGAGATTACCAAATTTGAGGAATGCGACAGTTGCCGCTCCCGCGGGCTCAACAACTAATACTTCCTTCCCTTTCACTCCGTGCCTCGGCAACAACAGCGACATCTGGCTTGGTGCTGCTTTCGCTGGTGGGATTTACGAACTTGCTGTTTTCAATCGTGAATTAAGTGCGAATGAAGATTACACTGTAACCAACTATTTTAAAAGAAAACATGATCTTTAATACATTTGAGACATTTGAATTAGCTAACGCATCGAGAAAACTTGATTACGAAACCCGTATGGCTCAAGATTTTGCCAAAATTTTCAATAGAGATTTTCAAGAAGTTTTTGATTCATATGCAGCCAGTAATAAAGATTCTCGCTTAGAATTTTATCGCAATCATCCAGAATTAGCTGTCAACGCAGAAAAAAGAAAGGATGTTCATGACCTAATTGACAAATACTACGCTGCGACAGAATGCTGGTGCAATATTTTTGAAAAAGATGGTCAATTTTTGACGATTCCAATGGAAACCACTATTCAGAATTTGAATCAAGTGGAATTTGATTTTAATGAAGTTAAATGCTTAACTTCAAGCGATTATTTTAATTTAATTGATATCGTATAATGTCAAACATTTTAGATACCATAAACTCTTTGATTATAAAAAGTAACGGAGGATTATTATTTTTTTGGGCGGCTATTACAGCCTTGATTATAAAAGCAGTAACAAAGACACTTATGGTACTTGGCGGCTTTGTGGCATCAGGAGCTATTGAAGCAGCAATAAAATCAATAATGCCGATGGTAAAAAATATGTTTGCACAGGAATTTGATTCTCTCAGACAAGAGCTAAGAGAAGTAAAAAATGACGTTTCTGAATTAAAAGCACTTAAATCAGTTCTTGACACTTACAAGAAAAGGGCGCACACCTTAGAAGGTGAGAATAAAAACTTAAAGGAAGTAATAAAAAACAAAGATTATAACATAATTGAAGAAATATCAAAAATGCTCAAACAAAATGAAAAAAAACAACGTTGAATTAGTCTTTGATTTTCTAAAATGGTACTGCGAAAACAGAAAATGGCAATGCCGATTGACCATTACGGCCGTAATAGTTAGTATCTTAAAAATGGACATACTAACAATAATCAATCATTTGTTTTAAAAAAAATTGCTATTTAAAATGAAATTTATACAATTCTTTCAATCCAGTTCAGGAGAAAATTCATCAAAAAGATTTGCATTTTTAATTTCTATTATTATTGCTTGTTACGGAGTTATTAGCTCAACAAACGCAATGATAATTGAAGGAAAAGCTAGTGAAGCTGTAACGCTTTGGGGTTATTTCTTTATTTATAGTGCCTTTCTTGGTGGTTTTGTAACTTTGGAGATGATAACTAAAATAACAGAAATAAAATATGGAAGAAGAAATAATAACTCTGATAATCAATAATGCGGGAGCTTTGAAATGATATTATTTGTACATTTTGCAATAGCAATTTTAATGGCTATTATTTTAGGAATTTCAATGGCTATTATTTGTTTATTGCCGCTTCATACGAGCGAAAATAAACGATTCTTTTTTAAAAAAGAAAACAAAAAAATAGATAAAAAATGAAAACTTATTTAATTTTAGCTTTGTTTATTTTTGGTTTATTTTTTTTAATTTACAGCAAAGGCAAACAAGATTGTGAACAAAAGCACTTGCTAGAAGAAAAGCAAACCGAAATAATCACAAAAGAAATTATTATTAATGAAACCAAACAAGTTAATGAAAGACGTGCTAAAGCTCTTGTTGCCACTCCTGATGATAACCTCGTGTGGCTCAGGGAAAATGACTGTGAAGATTGTCGATAGTTTTTGCGAAGGAAAGTATTTTGCTTCTGAAAAGTTAAAGAAAAAAGACTTAGATAATCTTGATGAAATAAGAGCAAATGAAAAGTATAAAGAAACTATTGATAAATTAACGCAATATAGAGTTATTAACCAAAAAGAATTTAAACAATGCCAAAATTTAGTAAAAAATCAGCCGAAAGACTAGCTACTTGCCACCCAGATCTTCAAAAGATTTTTAATGAAATAATTAAAACTCGTGATTGCACGATCATTTGCGGAGCAAGAACTCTTGAAGATCAACAAGCTGCATTTAAAGGTGGCTTTTCAAAGATTGATGGGATTAATAGAAAATCAAAACACCAAATTAGCAAAGAGCAACCCCTTTCTTTAGCCGTTGATGTATTGCCTTATCCGATCAAATGGGAAGATAAAGCTAGTCATGATAATTTTGCTAGAGCTGTTAAGGCAACGGCGGAGCATCTGGGAATTAAGGTAAGATGGGGCGGTGATTTTAAGGATTTTCGTGACGCTCCACATTATGAGTTAGTTTAAAAAACCAAGTAACTAAATTTAAAATTATATGAACTACAACATAAAATCAATCTTATTTAAAATTCTAGTCGCACTTAATGATTTTTATTTACTCTTAAATCAAAAACTACTTTTTGCTTGGAGAATAGTATTAGCAAAGCAATCTAATAACAAAATTACTTATTTTTTTAAAACAATCGTAGAAAATCCAACAACAGCATTGCCGCTAAACACTATATTATTTTATTTGCTTTCAACGTTACTATCTGGTGGACATGGATTGATTGGCATGGTATTTAACTGGCTAGCTTTATTAAATATTGTGGTTTATGTCGCTAACTTGTTGGGCTGGATTAATAAATTAAAAAAATAATGTTTTTTACAGTAATTACAACGATTATAGCATCATCTCTAGCGTACAATTTTTTTAAGATAAAAAGGCATACAAGACATGATAAATACTTGTATAAGTTTTGTCAGCTTAGAAGAGAAATAATGTCCTACTTAAGAATTAATCATGACATTATTTCTAAACAAGAATATCAGGCAACAAAACAAATTCTGGACGTTCTAAATAGCACTATAAACCTCTATTCAAAAGGGGGTGGTTACAGATTGTAACCACCCTTTGGAAAGCCCCTCGTCTCTATGTTTCATGGCTTTAGTCATAAATTTTATTTTAAAT
>VHBV01000148.1 GCA_016882165.1 Candidatus Pelagibacterales bacterium | reverse complement strand
TTGGTTGGTTATAGTATTGGTTCAGGTTGTGAAGATTGTGATGATGGGTATACTAAGGTTAATTCTATTTGTTATAAGGACTGTTATGCGGAAAATATAGAGGGTGTTAATAATAAGACGGCAATTCCTTTAAATGGTGCTTTGGGGTGTGATGTGAGTGGTTTTAGTGGTAGTGTAGATTATAATTGTAAGGATGGTCTTTTTTCTTTACAGTCAAACCAATATTGTATTAATAACAGTAGATGTTATGGTGGAGATGAGGATTATGATCTTATGGTTTCTGGCAAGAGGTACAGGGTTCATAAGTTTACTAAAGTTGGTTCAGCCAATCTTAATTGTTATTCTGATAAAACTCTAGAGTATTTAATTGTTGGTGGTGGTGGTGGTGGTGGGAATGGTGGACAAGCTTATGACGGTAATGCTGGCGGCGGTGGCGGCGGTGGAGCTGGTGGATTTTTGTCTGGCACAATGTCAACTACATCTAAATCTACTTTTAGTGTTGTTGTTGGTGCTGGCGGAAGTGCTGGGGTAAAGGGTGGTGATAGTTCACTTGGAACTATTATTGCCTATGGCGGTGGTTTTGGAAATGATCCAAAGTATCCAGCGCAAGCAACAGATAATAATATTCTTAATGGTGGTTCGGGAGGTGGTGCTTCTGATTTTGGTATTGGTGGTTTAGGAGTTTCTGGTCAAGGAAATAATGGTTGTGTTGCTTCTACTTCAACTGCTTATACCAGAAGAGGAGGAGGAGGAGGAGGAGCTGGACCTCTTAAAGCATGTTCTCCCCGTGGTGGCACTGGTGGTCCAGGTATTGATGGTAAAGATTCTTCTATAACAGGAACACAACAATATTATGCCGCTGGTGGTGGTGGAGCGGCAACTGGTCAAAATCAAGATCCAAAAGGAATATGTTATAATGCTGGTATAACTTATTCTTTTTCTAGTGCTAGTGGTATTGGTGGTGTCGCTGCTTTTGGTACTGGAAATATATCAGTTAATGGTACAAATGGTAAAGAAAATACAGGAAGTGGTGGTGGTGGTGGTTCAATGTGTAGTAGAGTAAAAGGAAGCGGTGGAAAAGGTGGTTCAGGAATTGTGGTAGTTCGTTATGCTTATTAAAAAATTTGATAAGCTATAGTTTTAGTCAATTTATTATTTTGATTAATTTAATGCTCCAGATTCTTAATTTGTTATCAATTGTATTTATGTTTTTTATTAAATTTTCTAATGTTTATGATCGTGATGATGTTGGTAAATTGCTAAGTTGCTTCTTTTACCAAAAAGCGAAAGATACTCATGGTGTTGATTTATATCTTCTGGTGAACCATGGCAACAGATGTGAATATTAACACAAAAAATAGAATCAGTTTTTTGCATTACCGTATGAAGATCGTGCGAAATAAGCAAAATTGCACAATTTTGTGATTTTCTAATTTCATCGATTATTTGATAAAATTCTTCGGTTGCATTTAAATCCATATATTGTGTTGGTTCATCTAAAACTAACAAATCCGGTTTATTTATTATTGAGCGCAAAAAAACAACTTTTTGCATTTGGCCACCTGATAGAGTGTGAATTTGTCTTTGTAATATTTTGTCAATTTGAAGTCGTGATATGACATTTTTTATATAGTCATTAAAAACAACTTTTTTCGTGGAAAGTTTTAAAAAATTTTCCACGCTTAAGGGAATTGTTCTTTCTACTTCAATTTTTTGTGGCATATAGCCAATTTTTATATTTGCTTCTTTTTTGATTGATCCTGAACTTGGTTTTAAAACACCAAGTAAAATTCTGGCAATTGAGGTTTTTCCACCACCATTTGGTCCGATTAAAGTGGTAATTTGACCTTTTGTTAGAGTTATTGAAATTCTATCAATAATTTGTTGGTCATTTATATTTAGGCTAATATTTTCAAGCTTTACCAAACTCATTTGATTAATTTTAAAAATTTATATTACAGATGAAGCGTGTTTTTTTAATCTTTTTTTCTTTGTTTGTAACTTTATCCCAAAACTCTTTGGCAAAGCAACCATTAATTGCTGCTTCAATTAATCCAATTTATCAGATTGTTTTGGCAATAACTCAAGAAAAGTCAAATATTTCTTTGATAATTAATCCTAAGTTTTCTGAGCATGATTATCATCTAAAAAATAGCGATCTAAGAAAAGTTAAGAATGCTGATTTAGTTTTTTATATTGGAGATAATTTGGAACATAACGTAGCAAAGTTAGTTAAAAATTATAAGAAGCAAAAACAGTCTTATAAATTGATAGAAATTGATGGTATAAAATTATTACCAAGTAGAAGTAATAAAAATAATTACGATCAACATATTTGGTTAGATCCTGATAATGTTTTAAAAATTGCTGAATTTGTTACTAAAAAAATCAGTGAATTTGATACTGAAAATACAGAAAAATATAAATCCAACTTAGAAAGTTTTAAAAAAGAAGTTGTAACAAGAAAAGATGAAATTACCAAAATTTTACAAAATTTAAATCAAGCTAATTACGTTTTTTATCATGACGGATATCAATATTTTGAGAATTACTTTAGCTTGAAACCATCAATGATTATTTCGTCTGACCACGATCACGAAATAACTTTAAAATCAATGAAAGAACTAAACCTTTTAGTCAAAGAGAAAAATGTGAAATGTATTTTTGGTGATGTGCAAGATGAAAAAGATTCTGCAAGAAAATTGGCTAAAAAATATAAGATAAAGTTTTTTACACTTGATTTGATGGGTTTGAAAGACAATAAATCAAATGGTTATTTAGTTTTACTAGACAATATGACAGAAAGCTTAGAGAGCTGTCATTAAAATTACAGTTCTTGAAAAATTGTTCTTTCAAAAATTACTTATAAAGTTTGGGAAATTATCCCCTTTAGGAGTAAGTGACTATTTTATTACAACCAACTTGTGATTGTGATGACAAAGTGTTTCTTATATGACTAAAAAAATAATCCTGCATGGGATATAACAAATAAAATATTTCTTGATAGCTAAGTAATTGATCATATTAAATTCGTCTTTTTGGCTAAAAATTACAAAAATCCTCAAGCTGCATGTTCATGCAGCTTTCATTTTTTACAACTTTTATCTCAAAAATACTTCGTTACTACGATCAACAAATAGTTTATTTGATATAATTTCCAAAATTTTAACCAAAAAAAAGACTCAATTGCAAAAGGCAATTGAGTCTTTTTGAAAATATAAGATAAAAATTTATTTTCTAATCTTCATCATTTTCAACTTCTTTTCTTACTTGTTCTTTATATTTCT
>VHBV01000147.1 GCA_016882165.1 Candidatus Pelagibacterales bacterium | reverse complement strand
GAAGCCAATCACGACGAAAACGGAATTATTTGGCCCAAAGAAATTTCACCTTTCCAAGTCGCACTAATCAACGTGCGTGCTGGTGACGAACTGTGCGACAAAACTTGCGAAGAAATTTATCAAAAACTGCAAGCACAAGGAATTGAAGTAATTTTTGATGACACTAAAACCAGTTTGGGACAAAAATTTTCAATTGCCGATTTAATTGGAATTCCAACTCAAATTATTGTCGGACCAAAATCAGCTGTGCTTGGAAAAGCTGAAATTAAAGATCGCAAAAGCGGCGAGAAAAAAGAAGTAGAAATTAGCAATATTGCAAACTTGTTTTAATTTATACAAATTTCTTACCCTCGTCATTGCAAGGAGCGAAGCGACATGGCAAAGACGAAAAAATTAACAAAAATAAAAAAATGACAAAAAAACCTGTTTTACTTTGTATTCTAGATGGCTGGGGAATTGGAGAAGAGAACAACTCTCACAATGCAATTGCTATAGCTAAAACACCAAATTATGATCATTTTCTTAAAAATTATCCCTATTCACAACTTGAAACTTCTGGCCTTGCGGTTGGTTTGCCTGCGGGTCAAATGGGTAATTCGGAAGTTGGTCACATGACAATTGGTGCTGGAAGAGTAATTTTCCAAGATTTGCCGCGCATCAACAATGCAATTAAAGATGGCAGCTTGGCGCAACATCCACTTTTACAAAAATTAATTCAACACTGTCATCCTGAACCCTCTTGTCATCCTGAACCCTCTTGTCATCCTGAACCCTCTTGTCATCCTGAACCCTCTTGTCATCCTGAACCCTCTTGTCATCCTGAGCGAAGCGAAGGATCTCAGACAACAAACTCCGAACTCTCAGCTCAATCGCATCACAATGACAATCGTCCTGTTTGTCACTTAATGGGTTTGCTATCTGATGGCGGAGTACATAGCCACATTGATCACATTGTTTTTTTAGCTGAATTTTTAACAAAAAACGGTGTTAACGTTGTTTTGCATGCTTTTCTTGATGGTCGCGATGTTGCGCAAAAAAGTGCGTTAACTTATCTTAAGCAATGCAAAAACATCAAAATAGGAACTATTTCTGGAAGATACTATGCAATGGATCGCGACAAAAAATGGGATCGTATTGAACTTTCAACCAAAGCTATTATTTCAGCAATTGGAGAAAAGTTTTCTGATGCAATTTCCGCCGTCGAAAAATCTTACGAAGAAAATATTACTGACGAATTTATCAAACCTTGTGTGATCAATGATTACGATGGAATAAAAGAAGGTGACACTTTGATTTTTGCCAATTTCCGAGCTGATCGTGCTCGTCAAATTTCAGAGAAACTTTTTGAAAAAGTTAAATTTTCTCACGCAATTGCCGCCACCGAATATTCTGAAAAACTCGACGAATCTTACGAAATTTTGTTTCCGCCTGTTGAGGTAAAGAACTCACTGCCCGAAATTTTATCAGCTAACCACCTAACACAACTACGCATTGCAGAAACCGAAAAATATGCTCACGTTACCTTTTTCTTCTCTTGCGGACAAGAAAATGAACTGTTCGGTGAAGAAAGAATTTTAGTAAAATCGCCGGCAGTAGCAACTTACGATTTAAAACCAGAAATGTCGTGCGCCGAAGTTGGAGAAAAGTTACGCGCCGCAATTTCTGCCAACAAATTTGATTTCATAATAGTAAATTACGCCAACCCCGACATGGTTGGACACAGTGGAATGCTTGATCCATCAATAAGAGCTGTAGAAGCAATTGATACTCAACTGGGTTATCTTGAAAAAATTATCTTGGAAAAAGATGGATATATGCTAATTTCAGCTGATCATGGTAACATTGAATGTATGCTTGATGAAAATAATAATCCTCATACTGCACACACTACAAATCCAGTACCATTTATCTTAATTGGTAATGATGTGGCTAAATTTAAGATTGCCAATGGTAAATTAAGTGACATTGCTCCAAGCATCTTAAACTTAATGGGAATTCCAAAACCACAAGAAATGACAGGAGAAAACCTAATAAAATAATATGAAAGAACAAAAAGAATCAAAATACAGTTTTTTACAAACGTTAGTTGTAGCAGTTGTCTGCGCAGCTTTTGTGCGCTCTTTTTTCTTTGAGCCATTTCATATTCCATCAAGCTCAATGAAACCAGAATTATTAGTTGGGGATTATATTTTTGTTTCAAAATTTTCTTATGGATATAGTCGTTATTCTTTCCCTTTTGGTATCAACTTTTTTGAAGGAAGAGTTTTTAAAAGTAGTCCAAAAAGAGGAGATGTTGCAGTTTTCCGTCTCCCAACTAATCCACGCATTAACTATGTAAAAAGAATAATTGGCTTGCCAGGAGATAAAATTCAAATTAAGAGTGGCGTGGTATATATCAATGATGTGCAAGTTAGTAAAATAAATGATGGATTTTTCAAAGATGAAAATTACGAAATGGATCTTGAAATTCCTCAATTTACAGAGACTTTGCCTGAAGGAAAAACAATTAAAACCTTAGATCAAAGAGATTCTCCTCAAGATGATACTGGAATCTATGAAGTTCCTCAAGGTCATTATTTTATGATGGGAGACAATCGAGATAACTCTCAAGACAGCCGTTTTCAAGATTTAGTTGGCTTTGTTCCAGAACAAAACTTAGTAGGACGCGCACTATTTGTTTTCTTCTCAAGCGAAAAACCAGTTTGGCAAATTTGGAATTGGACTAGAGATATTCGTTTCGAAAGAATTTTTAAAAAACTTAATTAATTTTTATCTAAAATGAATAAAGATTCTTTTAGAAGTTTTGAAAATAAAATCTGCTATCAATTCAGCAATCTTGCTTTACTTGAAGAAGCTCTGACTCATCCTAGCCTTTCTAAAGAAAACAAAAATAAACCTAATTATCAAAGATTAGAGTTTCTGGGAGACAAAGTTTTATCTTTAGTTATTTCTGATTTTTTGATGAAGAAATATAAAAATGAATCAGAAGGCGACTTATCAAAACGCCAAGCTGTCTTGGTGTCTGGTGACACATTATCGAGAATTGCAATAGAAATTGGCTTAGACAATGTTTTGCAGGTTAGCAAAGGGGAGGAAAATTTAGGCGGAAAAACCAATAAAAGAAATTTAGAAAATTCTTTAGAAGCTTTGATTGGAGCAATTTACCTTGATTCTAATTATGACAAGGCCAAAGAATTTATAACAAAATTCTGGCATAACTTCTTAGAAAATGAAATTACTCCACCAAAAGATTCTGTATCACAACTACAAGAAATTGTACAACTTAAGTC
>VHBV01000146.1 GCA_016882165.1 Candidatus Pelagibacterales bacterium | reverse complement strand
TGGCTATAAAGAAGGCAGAGCTTATGATTTAGAGAGTTATGCTGAGATGAAGTTTGGTTCTAATAAAGAAGTGTTTTTAAATGCGGTTAAGAATTTTGACTCAGATTTTTATTTAATGATTTATGGAGATGTAAGAAATGCAATTAACGATGGAAAATATAAAGCGACTGCACTGCATCATTTTATTGCGAATGGCTATAAAGAAGGCAGAGCTTATGATTTAGAGAGTTATGCTGAGATGAAGTTTCCAAATAACAAAGCTGAATATGTAATTTTAGCTAATAATTTTGACGAAGATTTTTACTTATCAAGATATGTTGATGTGAAAAATGCTATTAACAACGGCAGTTACAAAGCTAATGCTTTACATCATTTTCTTAATTATGGTTACAAAGAAGGTAGAGTTTCAAGTGCAGATTATGCTAACACCAAAAAAGGAACAATTAACAGTGATGTTATAAATGGCGATGATTACAATAATATCATTAGAGGTGATGCAGGAGATGACATAATTAATGGCAAAAAAGGTTCGGATCTTTTAACTGGTGGTCAAGGAAATGACATTTTCAAATATAGTAATTTAAATGAATCAACCATTAATACGGCTGATATTATAACCGACTTCACCAAAAGCGAAGATAAAATTGATTTATCGTCTTTAGATTTTATAACAATTTTAAGAGAAGATCAATTAAATCAAGAAAACAATTTAAATTTTTCTTCTGAACAAGTTTTAACTTATTCTTACGATCAAGAAAACAACCAAACAATCATCCAAAACCAAGACTTTCAAATAAAACTCATCGGTAACATAAACCTTGATGAAGGCGATTTTGGTTTTTAGTTATTACCACCTTCGTAAGTCAGTATCAGGAAAATTCACAAGTCGCGGTCTCCTGACTCCGACTTAAAATTCATTCCTTTTTAAATGTGAAATAAAAAAGCAAATGGTCACAAAACCAAGAAAGCTTGGTGATTATCCCTTGAAGGATTAATTTTCTCACGTCGGGCGTTGCCCTCCTCGCAATGAAGGACGTGAGTTTTTAAAGAGGTGAGAAAATTAATCCTTCAAGGGATATTTGCCGAAAGCTTCTTACAATTGCAATTGCATTTAAATTAGACAAAATTAGATTACATACTTTAAGTTCATTTAAAACTTCAACAAAAGCACAATTTCAATTATGAATAGCCTATTTGCTTTCTTATATCTAGTTTCAGCAGTTTTGTTCATTTTGTCTTTATACGGTCTTTCATCGCCAAAAACCTCAAGAATTGGAAACTACTTTGGTATGTCTGGAATGGCTTTGGCAATTCTTACAACTCTTTGCTTACCACAAGTTCATAATCACTTACTTATTTTGTTAGCACTTGCAATTGGTGGAGGGATTGGTTGGTTTATTGCAAAAAAAGTTAAAATGACCTCAATGCCACAACTTGTTGCCGGTTTTCACTCTCTGGTTGGTTTAGCTGCAGTTTTAATTGCTGCAACTGCTTTATGGATGCCAGATTCATTTCATATTTTATTTGATGGCAAAATTAAGTTTGGTAGCCTAATTGAAATGGGACTTGGTGTTGTTATTGGAGCTATTACATTCACAGGATCGATTGTTGCGTTCTTAAAATTGAATGGAAATATGAAGTCAAAATTCACATATTTTAAAGATCCACAAAAAGTTGCGAAATATAGCGCAATTGCACTAGCAGTTGTTTTGGTTGGATTTATTGCTTTTGGATCAAAAGTTTTATTCATAGTTTTAACACTACTTTCATTTTTTATCGGTTTCATGCTAATTGCTCCAGTTGGAGGAGCAGACATGCCGGTTGTAGTTTCAATGCTTAACTCTTACTCTGGATGGGCAGCAAGTGGTATTGGTTTTACATTAGGAAATCCTCTTTTAATTATCACGGGAGCTTTAGTTGGAGCAAGCGGTGCAATTTTAAGCTACATAATGTGCAAAGCAATGAATCGTTCAATTTTCAACGTAATCTTTAGCAGTTTTGGTGAACAAACTTCAAATAATAATTCGAGTGAAGAAAAAGAACAAAAACCAGTAAAGCAAGCAAGCTCAGAAGACGCAGCTTTTATGATGAAAGGCGCCTCATCTGTAATAATTGTTCCTGGTTATGGTATGGCAGTTGCAAGCGCACAACATGCTGTAGCGGAAATGACGCATATGCTTGAAAAAGCTGGTGTTGAAGTTAAATTTGCAATTCATCCTGTTGCGGGAAGAATGCCTGGACATATGAACGTTTTGTTAGCAGAAGCTAATATTGATTATGAAAAAGTTTTTGAATTAGAAGATATAAATGGAGAATTTAGAAGTACCGATATTGTATTTGTAATTGGTGCAAATGACGTAACTAATCCTGCTGCAAAAACTGATAAGACCAGTCCAATATATGGAATGCCAATTCTTGAAGTCAGCGGAGCGAAAACGGTCTTTTTTGTAAAAAGATCAATGAACCCTGGCTATGCCGGAGTTGAAAATGAATTATTTTTCTATGATAACACTTTAATGATTTTTGGTGATGCCAAAAAAGTTGTTGAAGAAATTGTTAGAAATTTATAATTGAAAAAAATCCTCCGTCTTAGAACTTCGTTCTAAGCCACCTCCTTTTACAAAGAAGGCAATCTAAAAATAAACAAAAAATGAAAACTAACGCAAATTCACTAAGAGTAGGAAACGTAGTTGAATACCAAAATCAACTTTGGACCATTATAAAAAGAGAACACGTAAAACCAGGAAAAGGTGGTGCTTATATTCAAGTTGAAATGAAAAACATAGCAACTGGAAATAAAACCAACACTCGTTATAACTCAAGTGAGGACGTAGAAGTAGCTTATGTTGAACAAAAGCATTTCCAATACCAATATATGGATCAAGATGAACTTGTAGCTATGGACATGACTTCATTTGAACAATTTAACTTCCACAAAGACTTGCTTGGAGATGCATTTCCTTTTTTACAAGACGAGATGGATTTACAAGTTGAATTTTGTAATGATAAACCAGTTTCAATTAAACTTCCTGAACATGTAACTCTTGAAGTTACACAAGCTGATGCTGTTGTTAAAGGACAAACTGCAAGCGCTTCTTACAAGCCAGCAATCCTTGAAAATGGGGTTCGAGTTATGGTCCCACCTTTTATTGAATCTGGTGACAAGATTATTGTCAGAACAGATGATTCAACTTACGTAGAAAGAGCGAAAAAATAATTTTTTCATATAAAAAATGAGAGTTCCTTTTGTTAAAATGAATGGTTTGGGTAATGATTTTATAATTTTTGACGC
>VHBV01000145.1 GCA_016882165.1 Candidatus Pelagibacterales bacterium | reverse complement strand
TGTCATTGCTTAATTAACCAAAATTTTTTATATTTTATGTCTAAAACTGATCTTCCTCAATTCACTATTAAACAGCTTCTTGAAGCTGGTGTTCATTTCGGCCACAAAACTATGCGCCGTAACCCTAAAATGAGCAAATATATTCATACAAGCCGCAACGGAGTTAGTATTATTGATCTTAACAAAAGTGCTAACCTACTTTTCAAAGCAATGCTTACAGTTAAAGATGTTGCTAAAAATAACGGTCGTATCTTATTTGTAGCTACAAAAAAACAAGCTGCCGAACCAGTTGCTGAAGCCGCTAAAAGATGTGGTCAATATTACGTAAATTTCAGATGGTTAGGTGGAATGCTTACTAACTGGAAAACAGTTTCTCAATCAATAAAAACATTGAAAAAAATTACTGAACAACTTTCTGATGATTCAATTGGTTTGAATAAAAAAGAAAAGTTAGTCCTTGAAAGAAAAAAAGAAAAATTAGAACAAGCTCTTGGTGGTATAAAAGACATGGGTGGATATCCTGATCTTGTTTTCATCATTGATACTCATAAAGAATCACTAGCAATTGCAGAAGCGAAAAAACTTGGAGTTCCAATCATGGCAATCCTTGATAGCAACTGTGATCCTGATGGAATTATGTTCCCAATTCCAGGAAATGACGATTCTGCAAAAGCAATTAAATTGTATTGCCGATTGATTTCTGATGCTGCTATTGCTGGAATTAAAGAAAATATGGCAATTTCTGGTGTGGATATAAGCAAATTCGAAGACGGAGAATTACCTGATATAGCTGGCTACAAAACTTCAGTAGCTCAAAAAGCTGAAAAAAAATCTGAAAAAGATTTTAAAGGAAAAAAAGACTTCAAAGGAAAAAAAGAAATTTCTAAAAAACCTGTAAAACAGTCTGAAGAAGAATCTTCTGAAAAGTCAGATGAAAAAAAGTCTGCAGCTAAAAAGCCTGCTGCTAAAAAGCCTGCTGCTAAAAAACCTGCGGCTAAAAAACCTGCAGCTAAAAAAACTGATAAGAAATAGTTTTTAAAAAGCCAAGTCCAAAAAACTTGGCTTTTCCTTCATTGCGTTCAAGATTACGCATACCATTTATCTCAAAAAAACTTTAACCAAAAATTTAAATAAACTTATGGCAGACCTAAATTTAATTAAAAAACTTCGCGAAGCTACTGGTTGTGGTATCGCAGATTGCAACAAAGCTCTAGCTGAAAATGGTGATGATTTTGAAAAAGCAGTTGATTGGTTAAGAAAAAAAGGCCTTTCTTCAGCTGGTAAAAAAAGTGGACGCATCACTTCTGAAGGCGCTGTTGCAGTTTCTTTTCAAGGAAACAAAGCTTCTATTGTTGAAGTAAATTCTGAAACTGATTTCGTTGCTCGAAACCAAAAATTCCAAGATTTTGCAGCTACAATTGCAAAAATGGCTCTTAACTTTGACGAAGTAGAAAAATTGAAAGCTTCACAATTTTCTGGCACTTCTCATTCTGTTGATGAAGAAGTTAAAAACCAAATCAGCGTTATTGGTGAAAATATAAATGTAAGAAGAATTGCTAATTTATCAGTTCAAAATGGTGTTGTTGTAAGTTATATTCACAACGCGATTGCTGAAAACATGGGAAAAATTGCTGTTCTACTAGCACTTGAATCTTCTGCTGACAAAACAAAATTAGAAGAATTTGGCAAACAAGTTGCAATGCACATTGCAGCTACTAAACCAGATTCATTAACAGTTGAATCAGTTGATCCTTCAAAACTTGCACGTGAAACTGAAATTTTAAAAGAACAGGCTCGCGCTTCTGGAAAACCTGAAAGCATTATCGATAAAATGATCGAAGGTAGAATTAGAAAGTACTACGAAGAAGTTGTACTTCTAGAACAACCTTTTGTTATGGATGATAAATTAAAAATTAAAGATGCTGTAGCTGCATTCAGCAAAGAAAATTCTGAAACTAAAATTACTGGTTTCAAACTTTTCATCCTTGGTGAAGGAATTGAGAAAAAAGAAAATGACTTTGCAGCAGAAGTTGCTTCAATGACGAAATAATCTTATCACAAAATTTTTGTTACTCTGAAATTAAAATCTCAGAGTAACAAAAAACCAAAACCACAAAAATCCAAATAATCCAAAGTTTTTAGTTTTTATAGTTAGTTTTTGATTGTGTTTGTAAAAATTTGATTTTAACTAATTAGGTTATTGCAAATAATTTAGAATAAAAAAGTATGCCAAATAAATCTGATCTGAAATTCAAAAGAATTCTTTTTAAAGTCTCAGGAGAAGCGATGATGGGAGACAAAGGTTTTGGACATGATATTGATGCTATAAAAGGAATTTGCGATCAGATAGTTGCTGCACATGAACTTGGTTGTGAAATTTGTTTAGTTGTTGGAGGCGGAAACATATTTCGTGGAGTTTCTGTTGCTGCAACTGGAATGGAACGCGCCAGCGCAGACTACATAGGAATGCTAGCAACTTGTATAAATGGCCTTGCTCTACAAAATGCTCTAGAAAAAAGAGGAATTGATACTCGCATGCAGTCGGCAATTCATATGGATAGTATTTGCGAACCTTACATAAAAAGAAAAGCTGTTAGACACTTAGAAAAAAATCGTATAGTAATTTTTTCTGCTGGAACTGGAAATCCATTTTTTACAACTGACACAGCTGCTGTCCTTCGTGCAATTGAAGTTAAATGCGACGTAATATTAAAAGGAACACAAGTTGATGGAGTTTATTCAGCTGATCCAAAAATTGACAAAAATGCCGTTAGATATGATAAAGTAAAATATATCGATGTTTTGAAACAAGATCTGAAAGTAATGGATCAAACAGCAATTACGCTAGCAAAAGATAATAAGTTACCAATAGTTGTTTTTTCAATTAAAGGCGACAAAGCTTTGTGCGATGTTGTGCAAGGAAAAGGAAAATTTACAATAATTAATTAGAATATATATGATTAACGAATTGGCAGATAAAACACGTAAAAAAATGGAAGAAACCATGCAATCTCTAAAACGTGACATGGATTCAATTTCAACAGGCAGAGCAAATCCAAGCTTGCTTGATACTGTAAAAGTTGAAGTTTATGGAAGTTTTATGCCTATCTCTCAAGTTGGGAGTGTTTCAGTACCTGAAGCAACTACCTTAGCAATCCAAGTATGGGATCGTGAAAGCGTTAAAGCTGTGGAAAAAGCAATTATAAATTCAAATCTTGGATTCAATCCAATGGTTGATGGAATGACAATCCGTATTATGGTTCCAAAACTAAGCGAAGAACGTAGAAAAGATTTAGTTAAG
>VHBV01000144.1 GCA_016882165.1 Candidatus Pelagibacterales bacterium | reverse complement strand
TCTACATAATACAAAAATTGACTTTATGAAGTTGCACAAAGTTGCACTTTTTTTGTCAATTTTTTGTATTGTTTCTTCTCTAATCCTAGTCTTTGTAAGAGGTCTAAACTTTGGTATTGACTTTGCTGGTGGTATTCTAATCGAAGCAAGAGTTAATGAAGAAGTTGATATTTCGAAAATGCGTGAACTTATTGGTGTAGAAGCTAAAGATGTTCAAGTTCAGAATATTGATCAGAAAGATTTTTTAATCAGGGTTGCAAAATCAGATCTTGAACAGTCAGTTCTTGTAAAAAAAATCCAAACAATTTTAGATAATAATTATCCTGGTATTGAATATCGCAAGGTTGATTATGTTGGTCCACAAGTTGGCTCAGAGCTTGTTATAAAAGGCCTACTAGCACTGCTTTTATCTTTCGCTCTAATAATGGTTTATATTTGGATTAGATTTGATTGGCAGTTTGGTTTTGGTGGTATTTTTGCGCTTTTGCATGATGCTATTGTTACTATTGGTTTTTTTTCTATCACTCAGCTTGAATTCAATTTAACCTCTGTTGCTGCTATTTTAACTATTATTGGTTACTCAATTAATGACTCTGTAGTTATTTATGATAGAATTCGTGAAAATATGATAAAATATAAAAAGATGAGTTTAGCAGATTTAATCAATATAAGTACTAACTCAACTTTAAGTAGAACTGTACTTACAGCTGGTACAACATTAACTTCTTTGATTGCTTTGATTATTTTCGGTGGAGAAGTTTTGAGAAGTTTTAGTATTGCGACATTCTTTGGAATTGCTCTAGGAACTTACTCTTCAATTTATATTTCAGCGCCTATTCTGATATATTTTGATCCAAGAAAAAAAGAAAAGGCTAAAACAAACTAGTTAAGTTAATTAATTAAATTACTATTATTTAGTTTTCTTCGTCATTTACACCGTGTAGATCTGATTTTTGTACCCATCCTTTTTTGTTATTTACCTTAATTGCGCACCATTCTTCTAAGCATTTTATATAATCACCTATCACGTTATTTTCTAGACGATACAAGATACGAGATTTCTCATTGTTTTTGCTATGCATATTAACAAAGCTTTTACTAGTTCGAACCATTAAAGTTCTTTTCTTAGTTATCAAACTTTGGCTTACCCATCCAGTTTGTCCTTCATAATCTTCAATTTCACTCCAGTTATCATATTCGTTTATGACACGAACCGGAATGGCTTTAATTTTGAAAGTAAATTTTATAGGGTAATTTGGTCCCGGTCCAGAGCGGACGTTTGTTTCATTTGCTCTAAATGATGCAAAGTAGTTTGTAGGAACAATCTTTTGCTGAGCAAAAGAACTATTCAGAAGCGAAAAAAATGCGATTAAAAAAGTTACCAATCTAATCATTTTTTCTAGATTTATTAATATGATAATTTTTTCCACCATTTTCAATAACACTTTGCTTAGTTCTGCTTACGGCTAATTCATTTTTTGCTACATCCTTTGTAATTACACTTCCAGCTCCAACAACTGCACCATCATCTATTTTTAAAGGAGCTATTAGAGAAGAGTTTGAACCAATAAATACATTTTCACCAATTATTGTTTTAAACTTATTATAACCGTCGTAATTACAAGTGATTGTTCCAGCGCCAATATTACTTTTACTGCCAATTTCAGAATCACCAATATAGCTCAAGTGATTAACTTTTGCGCCAGATTTTATGTGCGATTTTTTAATTTCTACGAAATTTCCAATTTTGCTATTATTCTCAATTATAGTTTGGGGACGAATTCTTGCAAATGGTCCTATAATTGAGTTCTCGGCAATTTTTGATCCCTCAATATGACAAAATGATTTTATCTCAACTTTCTTGGAGATTTTTACATTTGGACCAAAGAAAACTTGTGGGTAAATTATTGTATCAGATTCAACTTCAGTATCAAAAGAGAAGTAAACAGAGTTGGGATCAATTATTGTTACGCCTAAATCTAGGAATTTTTTTCTAATTTGATTTTGTTTTATATTTTCAACTTTTGCTAATTCAGATTTTGAGTTGACACCCAATACTTCATTAATTTCAGTTTTTAAGAATGTGCGTTTTAAACCCATTTCTCCAGCAATTCCAACAATATCAGTTAGATAAAACTCTTCTGCTGCATTATTATTTTTTACTTGGGAAAGTAGTTCCCTAATTTTTTTACCATCGCAAGCAATAACTCCAGAGTTGCAAAGTGAAATTTTTCTTTCTTCTGCTGAAGCATCTTTAAATTCTACTATTTTTTCTAAATGACCTTCATTATCAATTACAAGTCTTCCGTAGGCGTTTTCTTCTTCATCTTCAAATCCTAAAACACAGAGTGAAAAGTTATTTAACTTTTCTGCCATTTTTTCCAAAGTATTATGCGAAATTAATGGAGTATCTCCGTAAAGAATAAGAAGTTTTTCTTGTAAATTATTAAGGTTTTCTAATCCGGTTGAAACTGCGTGTGCTGTTCCTTTTCTCTCTTTTTGCAAAGCAAAAGAGATTTTGATTTCAGGATGATTATGTATAATTTTTTCTTGGAAATTTTGCATTTCCTCAGAAACAACTATTGTGATGTTTTGAGGTTGTAGTTTTTTTGCTTCATCAATTACCAGGTTTAGCATTTCACGATTTGCCACCTTATGCATCACTTTTGGCAAATCAGACTTCATTCTGCTGCCTTTGCCGGCTGCTAGTATAATAACAGAAAGATTGTTAGACATTAGAGAATCTTATAAAAATCACCTTTCCGCCGCAAAAAAGCGGCACCCTCCCTTTTTTTACAAAAGGGTAGGGGCTCTTAGTTTGTTTTACTTAGTTTGCTGCTTTGTTAACTAGTTTGTTTTTCGCAATCCAAGGCATCATAGAGCGAAGTTTATCGCCTGTTGCTTCGATTGGGTGTTGACGACCTTTTTCACGTAAAGCATCAAAGTTTTTCTTGCCAGTTTTGTTCTCATTCATGAATTCTTCAACAAATTTTCCTGACTGAATTTCTTCTAAGATTTTTTTCATTTCTTTCTTAGTTTCAGATGTAACAACACGTGGTCCACGAGTTAAATCACCATATTCAGCAGTATTGGAAATTGAGTAGCGCATATTAGCAATTCCACCTTCATAAAGAAGATCAACAATTAATTTCATTTCGTGAAGACATTCAAAATATGCCATTTCAGGAGCATAACCAGCTTCAGTTAATGTTTCAAAACCAGCTTGAATAAGAGCAGTTACACCACCGCAAAGAACTGCTTGTTCACCGAAAAGGTCAGTTTCACATTCTTCTTTAAAGTTGGTTTCAATAATT
>VHBV01000143.1 GCA_016882165.1 Candidatus Pelagibacterales bacterium | reverse complement strand
TTGAGGTTTTCTAACTTCGTTTTCTTTTTGACTTTCAATTTCAGAATTGGTGTAAAAAGCGTTTAAAAAAATTGTTCCAGTTGCAATACTACAAAAGAGAGGATTGTTTTGTGGCTGGTAATAGTTAATTAACTGATAAAAGTCATTTTTATAAAGACTTTGATCAAGTCTCTTTAGACCCTCAGAACTGTTCCAAACAACTGTATTCTCAGCAAAAGATTTTTGACAAATAACATTTATAAAAATAAAAACAGTAAAAAATATTCTAGAGATTTTTTTCATAAAGTTAAAATTAAGTTTAATGTCTGAAGCCATTTCAATTGAAAATAAATGCAGTGAAGAAATCGTTCTTTTAACTGATAAGTTTTTCAGATTTTTGTCGGCCGAAAAAAGATATTCTCTTCACACTCTAAATTCTTATAGAACTGACATTTTCTACTTTCTTGATTTTCTTTTTAAATTAAAAGAAAAAACTTTAGAGAAAAATGATTTAGAAAATTTAAATATTCGTTCTTTTAGAAGCTGGCTGGCCTCAAGAATAGAAAATCACGATAACTCTTCGAATGCAAGGGCAGTTTCAAGCCTTAGATCTTTTTTTAAATTCTGTAATGAGAATAATCTAATAAATAACCAAGAAATCAGAAAATTAAAAACTCCTAAAATTTCCAAATCACTACCAAAAGCAGTTGATGAAATTGATATCAAAAAAATATTAGAAGAAATAAATAATCTTTATAAAAATAGCTCTGAAAACTTGTGGAAAATAAAAAGAGATGAAGCCTTACTAATTTTAATTTATGGTTGTGGTCTTCGTATTTCAGAAGCTTTAGCAGTCAATAAAAAAGCGTTGGAGAACAATCAAACATTAATTGTTAGTGGTAAAGGAAAAAAACAGAGAATGGTACCCATTTTGTCAGTTGTAAAAGAAAAAATTGACGAATACTTAAAAATATGCCCATTTGTAATTGATCGAGAAACTCCAATTTTTCTTGGAAGCAAAGGCAAAACATATACTAGAAGAGATTTTAGTAACATAATTCAAAGAATCAGACAAAATCTTGGTCTTCCCAAAACCACAACACCTCATGCTTTTCGTCATTCCTTTGCAACTCACTTACTTTCAGCTGGTGGAGATTTAAGAACAATTCAAGAGTTATTAGGACATGAAAGCCTTTCAACAACACAACGTTATACAAAAATTGATAAGGAAAGATTAATTAATTCTTATGAAAAGTTTCATTTAAGGTAAAAACTTTTGGTCTATAGCATACTATACCAAATAAACTTTTCTTGATAGTTAAGTAATTGATCATACTAACTTCGTCTTTTTGCAACTTTTATCTCAAAAATACTTCGTTACTACGATCAACAAATAGTTTATTTGGTAAATCTAACCTTGCCTATTTCATGGTGCTAGAAGCAACTGATTAAAAATTGTTAGCAAATTATTTTTAGTAAATCTCTTAATAAAGCTCTGGGTGAAACTCTTGCAGTGGTCTTGCATTCGATTTTTCATGCAATACCAGTTTTATTATCTTATTGATTTGATCTTTTGACATCTCAATTGGGGTTTTGCTAATAAACCATTTAATACCTTCTGTACAAGGAGGAGTTGTTAAAGATCCTTCATAGAAAAACATTTCATCTTTTAAGTTTATAATTTTCAGAAAGTTAATTTTTGTTTCCAAACTTCTGTTTGATGATTCAAAAAGGCTAATCAAGTTATTTATTTCTGAATTTTCTTTGCCAATTTTTACAAAAACAGACAGAATAATTATTTGTTCACTGTCACTTTTGTGAAATATTTGCATTTCTAAAACTTGCTGAACTGAATTTGAATAATGTTCACTTGGATGATGAAAAGTAATTTTATTTAAAAAATATTGTCTTTTTCTTAATTCTATAAAATCTTTGCGATCAAAAAGCATTTTGTCGCCTTCCAAGTAAAGAGTTGAATCGCTATAAGAAAATTTTAATTCTGGCTTTTTTGCTTTATCCTCTTCAGTTAGCTTCTTCTTAAAATCAACATCAATTGGAGACTGGTTATAACCAATTTTACAGAATTTATATTCTTCTTTTATTTCACCCCATTTCTGCGGAGCATTTTCACCTTCGTAAGACCAATCTGCACCACAAGATATAAATAATGTTACAAAGAGTAATGCAGAAAAGTTTTTCATGCTAAAATCATCAAATTTAAATTTCTTTTATAAAATTTTCTAATTCCAAAACTGCTCTTTGAGAGTAAGCCAGCTTTCTATCAGACTTCTTTACTTTTTCTTCTAAATTCTCAAATAAACCAAAATTTACATTCATTGGCTGAAAATCTACTCCTTCATGTCCACAAGTTATATGATTCAGAAGAGAACCAATAGCAGTTTTAGCATTTGGTTTGGAATTTTTTCCTATAAAGTCATTAGCAACAAAAATTCCACATAATAATCCCATTGCCGCTGATTCAACATAACCTTCAACACCAGTAACTTGACCAGCAAAACGAATATTTGGAGCTGTTTTAAGTCGCAGTAAATTATCTAGTAACTTTGGAGAATTTAAGAAAGTATTGCGGTGAATACCACCAAATCTAGCAAATTCAGCATTTTGCAATCCAGGAATTTTTCTAAAAACTCGTTGTTGATCACCATATTTCATCTTAGTTTGAAAACCCACTATATTGTAAAGAGTGCCAATTTTATTATCTTGTCGCAATTGTACAACAGCATATGGTTTACCTTCACGACCCAAATGAGCAGTTTTTGGATTTGTTAATCCAACTGGTTTCATAGGTCCAAAACGCAAAGTATCTTGTCCTCTTTGTGCCATAACTTCAATTGGTAAACAACCATCAAAATAAGGAGTATCCTTTTCCCAATCTTTAAATTCTGTTTTTTCCGAGTTCAAAAGGTCGTTAACAAAATCATAATATTGTTCTTTATTAAGAGGACAATTCACGTAATCTGCACCACTTCCTTTATCATAACGTGACTGAAACCAAGCTTGTTCAAAATCAATTGAATCTTTAAAAACAATTGGAGCTATTGCATCAAAGAAAGCTAAGTGTTCTTCGCCGCTGTGTTTTAAGATTGACTTTCCTAAAGCATCAGAAGTCAAAGGTCCTGTTGCAACAATCCATTTTTCATTTGACTGAGTTGGTAATTCTTCAATTTCTTTACGAGAAATTTTAACTTTACCAGTTTTTAATAATTCATTTTCAATAAATTTAGAGAAACCTTCTCGATCAACGGCTAAAGCCGACCCAGCTGGAACTTTATTATTATCAGCTGAACGCATAATCAGTGAATCTAAACTTCGCATTTCGTGATGCAATAAACCAATTGCAGT
>VHBV01000142.1 GCA_016882165.1 Candidatus Pelagibacterales bacterium | reverse complement strand
TCAACTTTAGTTTCTTTTTTTCGTCCTTTGATTGTAACCTGAACTGATGAAGAGTTGCCTGATTTTTTGTTATCTATATTCTTTAAAGTTAAAGTTTTATTGTTGGCAACAGCTGGTTTTAGTTTAAGAGTAAGAGTAGAACGAGATGTATTTGTGTTATTTTTTTCGGTCATTTTTAAATATTTACCTGTTATGTATCAAAACCAGTCTTCTCAAAAGTAAATTTTTTTTATAAACATATGTCGTTAGGACTTATTTTAAGATATCTAACGATTTATTTTTACTATAAAACTTCAGTTTGTTGTGGTTTTGATTTTTCTCAAAAAATGAGATTATCACTTAGACTAAAACAAAGAATCTTGTAATGTAATAAAACCAAATTCTTTGTTTAGTAAAAGTATATTTTTAAAACTATTAAGCGGTTTTTTGTAAAAATTCTTCCGCTCTTCTTTTTAATTCTTTTGCAACTTCTTCGTCAAAACCTTCAATAGATTGAATTCCCGAAGTTTCTGCTTCTGCTAATTCTTCAACAGTTAAGAATCCTTCAGCAGCAAGTAAGTTAGCAATCATTTCTTCAACGTCTAATGCTTCAACAAATAATTTAGAAGCTTGGTTAAATTCTGTTGTACGTTTTACTGATTCTTGTTCATCAGTCATTACGTCAATTTTGTAACCAACAACCTTAGAAGCTAGTTTCACGTTTTGTCCGCCGCGACCAATTGCTAAGCTTAATTGATCTTCAGCAACAACAACTTCAATTAGTGAGTTTTCCTCATCAACTACAACCTTACTTACTTTTGCTGGAGTAAGTGAGCTAACTACTAATTCAGCAATATTTGATGACCATTTAATAATGTCAATCTTTTCGCCACGTAATTCTGAACTTACTGATTGAACTCTGCTTCCTCTGATACCGATGAAAGATCCAATAATGTCTATATCTTCTCTTCTTGAATAAATAGCAATTTTTGCTCGAGAACCTGGATCACGTGCAACTGCTTTAACTTCAATATTTCCATCATAAAGTTCTGGAACTTCTTGTTCAAAAAGTTTAACCAAAAATTGTGGATGAGTACGTGATAAGAAGATTTGAGCACCATGTGGTTCTTTTCTAACATCTTCAACGTAAACTCTCATTCTATCACCAACACGGAAATTTTCTCTTGGAATAAGTCCACTTTCGTGAATTACAGCTTCATAACCATCAACTTCCATAACAATATTTTTAAGACCCACTTTTTTAACTGAAGCGCTAACTATGTCACCAACTCTGTCTTTAAATTCGTTATATTCTTTATTTTTTTCAGCTTCTTTTACTTTTTTTATAATTTCGTTTCTTGCAACCTGAGCTACAACACGGTTTAAGTCAATAGGAGGTAATTCTTGAGTTATAAAGCCACCAATTTCAGCATTTTTATCTTCTTGTTTTGCATGTTTTAATGTAACATGAGTTCTAACGTCAAATCCTTCAATTGAATCATTTTCAACTATTTCAAGGTTGTTAAAAAGTTTGATTTGACCAGTTTTTTTATCAATTTTACATTCGATTGCTAAGTGATGACCATATTTTTTCTTAGCGGCAAGTTTAATGCCTTCTTCCATAGCGGATACAACTTCTTGTGGAGCGATGCCTTTTTCATGAGCAATATTTTCAGCAACTAGTAGAATTTCTTTATTGCCCATTACAGTCAAATTACTTGCCATATCTTGTTTAAGTTAAGGTTTTAGGTTAAATTGTTAAAATTTTAAATTTTGAGAATAACTGTAAGAACTTACAGTATTAAAGATGAGATCATTGACCCAATAATAAGTCCAAAAGTTATGAAAGCAAGTGTCAATTTGCCAAATGTTTCTTTAATTATCTACGTAAGAAAAATTTCTTCTTAGTTTTGATTTCATTTTTTATTTTATTATTTTGTGCTTTTTCAAGTTTTACTATTTTACGATGATCTCTAAAATGTCTAATTGATTTTGAAATCATATGGCTTGAGAAAATGAAAAAGCCTAAAATCATTCCGCTTACAAAGAACAAAAATACAATTACAAAAATTCTGGCTTCGAGAGTAAATGGAAGAGGGTAGAAGTTGATTGTTACAATTTCACGATTGCTTACCATAAAACTAACTAGGCAGGAAAGCAGAATTAATATTAGTAAAAGTTTGGTAATACGAAATATTGATTTTATGAAATTTAACATATTTTTAGATTGATTATTAAACTATTTATTTGCCCAACTAAGTGTCTGTTGAATAAAGTTGTCATCAACTTGTGGTTTGGATTTAAACCAAGCTTCAAAACCGACAGCTGCTTGGTAAACCAACATTCCAATTCCTGTTACAATCTGATTTCCTTGTTTCTGAGCATTGTAAAGTAATTCAGTTATTAGTGGTTTGTAAACAATATCATAAACAATTGCCGATTTGGGAAGAGTTTTTAGATCAATTTTTAATTGTTCTTGACCAACCATGCCAAGAGAAGTTGAGTTAATTAAAATATGGCATTTGTCTAGATTTTCTTCAAAGTTTTTTGAGTCTAGAAAATATAAATTGCAATTTTTTTCAGCTGCAAAATCTTTGAAATCAGAAATTAATTCTAAAGCACGGTTTTCGCTACGATTAGTAATGTAAATTTCTTTTATTTCAGACTTTAGAAGAGAATATATAATTGCTCTTGCAGCACCGCCAGCACCGATAACAAAAGCAGTTTTATTTTTACAGTTAAAGCTTTTTTGTGAATTATACAAATTATTAAGAAAACCCTCAGAATCTGAATTATGACCAAAAAGTTTTTTGTCTTCAGTAATGATAACCGTGTTTACTGCTTTTGTCAGTTCAGCAGTTTTGCTTTTAAAGTCACATATTTTGTAAATTTCTTCTTTGTGAGGAATTGTTACATTAAAACCAGAAAAGTTCATTTTTACTAGTGAATCAACACAAAGATTAAGATCGCTTTTTGCTATCTTTAACGCTAAATAAACTCCATCTATATTTTTTTGTTCAATCCAAGAATTATGAATTTTTGGTGATAGAGAATGAGAGATTGGATCTCCAATAACTGCTGCTTTGATTGCTTTTGATGAAATTATCATAATTAACCTTCTATTGTTCCACTGTTATCAGAAACTTCGCTGCTTTGGTTTGAATTTTCATCTTTTGAAGCTTTATTTTTAGAATAATCAGGCATGTAAGGTTTTTGTTGCGGAATCTTAGTTTTTTTCCACAGTTTTGAAGTAAAAAATTTATCTTTGAAATAAATGATTTTTTTGCAACGAATTGGTGGTTGAGATTCAATTAAAACGATCTGATCTTCACGTGGAAGTTGAATTACCTCTTGAGGTAAAAGAAGTGCTCTTTGAGTATGAGAAACGTGAAGAGATCTTGAACCAGGGTTTAAATCGAGATATTTTGGTTT
>VHBV01000141.1 GCA_016882165.1 Candidatus Pelagibacterales bacterium | reverse complement strand
AAAAAAAGTCTCCACTGAAGTGGCGTTGATTTCGGGGGCTAGGACATTTCAATTCTAGTTCTTGCCCTGATTTGATGCTTTCGGAGCTTTTGACGAAGTTTGCAAAATGCTTTGTCAAACTTCTCTTTGTCTCCGCGCTTTTCTTCTTTGGAGCGTTCTTTGATGAAGTCTTTAAGTTTATTTTTTTTTAACGCTTCTTTGAAGTTCATAAAATTTTCCAACCAATCGTTATTATAACAAGAGATAGAACACTAATATCTTTATTAACTAATACATCCTGATTTGGATGTTCAATTCTATAGCTAAAATCTGATCGCTCTGACAGCAAAATATCTTTTTCATTTGCTGATCCACTTAAAATTGACTCGACTCCTTTTGAGTCATAAATGCGAATGATAAACTTGCTAGTGTCAATATTAGGATCAGAACAGCGAAATTGAAACCTAGTTGTGGCGCAAGAATTACTAGGAGCGAATGCAAATATTTTAGTTAGCTTAAAAAATATAGAGGCACTAACGGTACAAGTCCAACCTCTATAATGTTCCCCGTATTTATTCCCTGCAATTGGTATATTGTAAATAAAATGACTGGAACCATTGATAAATTTACCATTTAAGATAAATTCTAGATCTTTATTGGAAAGTTTTACGACCGAGTTTTTTAGGTTAAATTCATGTTGGTTAATAGTTTTGACGGCATTGTTTTTAAGAGCTATTACTATAAATAACGCTATAAAACAAACTATTGCAAAGAGCGTTCCACAAGTAATGGCAACGCCTAATTGACTCTTGAAAAAAGTTAAAATTCCTAAAATAGTGGAGCTAGTCAAGATGGTCACAATCCACACCCCGAGCTTCCAAAGTTTTTGAAAAAGATCTGTAGCGTCGTTAATAAAAAATAACTTTTTTAGATAACACAAAAATGCTCCTAACTTGATTAGCAAAAAATCTCAGCTTATTCCTTTTCTGTATGAGAAGGGGAATAAACGTCTTTGATTATAAGTTATTAGCAACAAAAATAGTTTTGCAAATATTGTTTTATGGGACTGAACTTCTTTTTCAGTCCCATAAAATTAAATTTTAAGCCACGATATTCACTAACTTATCTGGAACCACTATAACTTTTTTGATTTCTTTGCCTTCAATAAATTTTTTTACATTTTCATTTTCAAAAGCAACTTTTTCCAACTCTTCTTTAGATAATCCTTTTTGAACCTGAATTACAGCACGAAGTTTTCCTGCAACTTGAATTGCAACGCCAACTTCATCTTCAATAATTAATTTTGGATCAAATTGTGGGAATTTTTCTTGGCTAACCAAAGTTTTATTGCCCAATTTTTGCCATAATTCTTCTGATAAATGTGGCATTATTGGCGAAATTAAGATTGCTAAGTTTTTCAAAGCAAATTCCATTACTTTAGAATCTTCTGGTGATTTAATTTCAAATTTCTCTAAAGCATTAGAAAATTCTCTTATCTTGGCAATTGAGCGATTAAAAGACATTTTTTCATATTCTTCTTTAACTGCGGCGATGGTTTTGTGAGTTAGTTTTACGATTGGATGTGTTTTAGAAAAATCATCACTATTTGCGCTTTGAGCAATGCCACCCTGTTTTTCAAAGATGGTGAAAATGCGCCATAAACGATTAATATATTTCCAAGCACCATCAATTCCACTTTCTGACCAGTCAAGATCTCGAGAAGCTGGAGTGTCAGACAACATGAATAAACGTGCTGTGTCGGCACCATAACTTTCAACAATATGTGATGGTTCAACCACGTTTTTCTTGGATTTACTCATTTTTTCACTGCGACCAACAATAACTTTGTCTTGTGACATTTCAGCAGCTTGAGTTGGGAAAATCCATTTTCCAGTTTCTTTATCTTTATAGGTCTGATGGCATACCATTCCTTGAGTAAGCAAATTTGCAAAAGGTTCAGAAACATCTAAGTAACCACACTTTTTTAATGCTTTTGTGAAAAATCTAGCATATAATAAGTGCAATACTGCATGCTCAACACCTCCAACATATTGGTCAACAGGCATAAATTTGTTTGCTAAATCACGATCAAAAGCTTTGTCTGGGCTTTGCGAAATGTAACGCAAGAAATACCAAGAGCTTTCAAAGAAAGTATCAAAAGTATCAGTTTCACGAATAGCTTTTTGAGTTTTACCGTTTTCGTCAGTATAAGTTGTATATTTCCAAGTTGGATGTTGGGCAAGTGGATTTCCAAGTCCATTAAATTCAACATCTTTAGGAAGTTCAACTGGTAGTTGATCTTGTGGCACTGGCACAACTGATCCATCTTCTAAATAAAGCATTGGAATTGGGCATCCCCAATAACGTTGACGAGAAACTCCCCAATCACGTAAACGATAATTTACTTTTTTGCTTGCTTGATTTTTAGCGGATAAAATTTCGAAAACTTTTTCTTTTGCATCAATAGAAGTAAGTCCATCAAGAAATTGAGAATTAATCATAATTCCATCTTCAGTAATTGCACTTTCTAGTAAATTGATTTCGCAATATAGATTATCAATTATATCGGAATTTGTTTTGCTAATTTCATAAAGTTTTAAAGCTTCTTTTGAAATATCAGCGTAAATTCCTAAGTTATTTATTTCGTTAAATTCTGATCTTGCCTCATAAGCCAATTTCTCAAAATCAGTTGAAAACTCAGCATTAACATCTTGAGGTTTACTTCCTCTTGCGTCCAACCTCACCCATTTTTTTAACGATTTTAAATATATGGCGTTAACTGTATGAATTATTTTACGGTCAGAAATTTCCTCATCAAACATTAAAAGTTGATCAGAAAAACCACATGGAATTTTCATTCCACGTAAAATTGCACAAAGCAAAGCCGATTTTCCAAAACAAAAGCCGACTTTATTTTCCAAAACCTCGCTGGCTTTCAAATAAGGCTTTTGTGACAAATAGTTTTTATCATCCATCGAATGATTTATTTCATCACGCACAAAATGATAAGCTGCTTTTGCTAATTCAACTTCATCTTCTGAATTTACAGAAGATTTTATTTTAGCAATTACTTCTTGAATTGCAGAGTCAGAATAATTGATTATTGAGGTTTCTTCTAAGAATTTGTCAAAATTTTCTACAACTTGACGAATTGGAAGATTATATTTTTTAGCGAATTCAAAATCTCTTTCATCATGAGCAGGACATGCAAAAATTGCACCAGTTCCATATTCCATCAAAACAAAATTGGCAATATAAACATCAAGTTTCCAATTTTCATCAAGAGGATGAACAACTTGCAAAGAAGTTTTTAAACCTTTCTTCTCTTGTTTTTCCAAGGTTTGTTCGTCAACTGCACTGCGACTGCATTCTTCAATAAAGTTCTTAATTTCTGTATTAGTTTTAGCCAATTCCAATGCAATTGGATGATGAGCTGAT
>VHBV01000140.1 GCA_016882165.1 Candidatus Pelagibacterales bacterium | reverse complement strand
TACAACTTTCTGAGAATTGTGCGTTGAATTATTTTTGTGATAATTTTTCAACTCTTTTTCTGTGTCTTCCATCTTCAAATTTAGTAGTTAAAAAAGCTTTTACCATCGCTAATGCTGACTTAGATTTGATAAATCTTGCACCAATAACAATTACATTTGAATTATTATGCGCTCTTGAAAGTTTTGCCGACTTTGTATTGTGACACAAAGCAGCGCGAATGTGATCAAAACGATTGGCCGCAATTGAAATGCCTATTCCACTTCCACAAATTAAAATACCAAAATCAGATTCTTCTTTAATTTCCGAAACTAATTTTTTTGCATAATCTGGGTAATCAAATGATTCTGTTGCCGAATTACAACCAAGATCAGACACTTTAATATCTAAATTTGGCAATTCATTTATCAAAAACTGCTTCAACTCAAATCCTGCATGATCTGAAGCTATAAAAATTTTATTTGTAAGAAACTTTTTCATTGGAACATTTAAAAACAAAAAGCGTTTGGTGATAAAAAACCACCAAACGCCTTAAATAGAAAATTTTTGTTACTTCGGCAGTTACTCCAAAATAAAACCAAACTATCTTTTACGGTAAGTTTGACCTTTACGAGCTTTTTTAAGACCGTATTTCTTACGTTCAACAACACGAGAGTCACGAGTCAAGAAGCCACCGGCTTTAAGTGCCTGATGATTTGAAGGTTCGAAAGCAATTAAAGCTTTGCTAATTCCATGAGCAAGAGCACCAGCTTGGCCTGTCAATCCACCACCAGTAATTGTTGCGACAACATCAAACTTATTTTCATTTTTAGTTGCTGAAAAAGGGAATCTAATAATATTGAACAAAATTTCTCTGCCCAAATATGTTCTACCATCACGCTCGTTGATTTCAACTTTACCAGTTCCTTTTTTAATCCAAACTCTAGCAACAGCATTTTTTCTTTTGCCTGTAGCGTAAGCTCTTCCTTGAGCATCAATTTTTTGCTCTCTTGGTTCAGCTTCAATTCTATTTTGATCAACTTTGATCACTTTTTCTTTTGCAGTTAAAGACATATTTATTTAAGAAATTATTTTTTATTTTTTCTGTTCATTGCGGCAATATCCAAAACCTGAGGATTTTGTCCTTGGTGCTTATGCTCAGCTCCAGAATAAATGTGCAATTTCACCATAATATCACGTTGCAATGGGCCACGAGAAATCATTCTTGAAACTGACTCTTCCAAAATTCTTTCTGGAAATCTTCCTTCAAGAATTTGTCTTGCTGTTCTTTCTTTAATTCCACCAGGATGTCCAGTGTGCCAATAATATTTTTTATTAGCGTATTTTTTGCCTGTAAACTTAATTTTGTCTGCGTTGATTACAACTACATGATCACCACAATCAAGGTTTGGTGAAAATGTTGGTTTGTGTTTACCACGCAAAATGTTAGCAATGATTGTTGAAACTCGACCAACTACAAGGTTTTCAGCATCAATTAACCACCATTTTCTTTCAATTTCGCTCGGCTTTGCCGTATAGCTTTTTGCTGTATAAGATTGCATATTTTTCAATTTCTTAAAATAATATTTCCATTTAAATGCTTTTCTAAGCCTTGCAAAGCCTATATTCAGCGATACTTCTCTTTTGTAAGGAAAAGAGGTTTTACTTCAATTAGGGGAAAGAAGGCCGGCAATTTAGAGCTCTTTTAGAAAAAAAGTCAAGTTTTTTGTTAATTGTATTTATAATTGGACTAAACAAAAGTAATATTGTGACTTGCCAATGTTTCGTTGCTTAATAAATAATAACCTTATTTTAATTTTTTGAATGAAAAGAAAAGCTTTTTCTTTAGTTGAATTATCGATTGTTACTTTAGTAATTGGTATTTTAATTGCTGGCCTTGTTCAAGGAAGTAGGCTTTATAAGAGTATAATGACCCCCAAAATCTGGACCAAATTTCCATTTTATTATAGGACGAAATTTATGGATTTTATTCATAAATTTTTTCATTATTAATAAAAATAAATTTGGTTAAAGATATGTCAAAAATCCGTAAAAAGCACAGTAAAGAATTTAAGTTCAAGGTTGCGATTGAGGCGATTAAAGAACAAAAAACAATTTCAGCAATTTGCAAAGAATTTTGTGTTTGTGAAAGCCAAGTAAATGCTTGGAAAAAGCAGTTAAAAGAAAGTGGTTCTTATATTTTGAGAATAATTTAAATTCTGCTAAGGTTAATAATTTGGCTGATCTAGAGGCTAAAATAAAAGAATTGAACGAATATATAGGCGAATTATCCGTAGAAAATAAATTCTTTAAAAAAAATTAAATTTTTAGATAAGAATCAAAAAATGCAAATGATTGACGAAGGATTTGCTGATTTGAGTTTAAGGGAGCAATTTACTCTCTTAAATCTCAATCGTAGCAGCTTTTATTATCAAGAAGTTGAGGAAAACCAGCGAGATCAAGATATTGCTAATAAAATCAATGAATTATGGTTAAAATATCCTTTTTATGGATATCGCAAGATCACAGCAGTATTGAAGCGAGGAGGAATTTTAATTAATCACAAAAAGGTTTTGCGATTAATGAAGGAAATGAATTTGAGTGCAATATTTCCAAAGGCTAATAAAAATAAATGGCAAAAAGCTGGATATAATCAATATCCATATTTGTTAAAAGATTTGCAGATAAGTAAGATAAATCAAGTTTGGGCTACTGATTTACTTATATCAGGATGAATGAAGGGTTTACTTATTTTCTTGCTATTATTGATCTTTACAGCAGATTTATTTTATCAGCTTTTTTATCAACCAGTCTTGAGGCGGAGTTTTGCGTTGAAGCTTTACGAACAGCTTTGAATAAATATCAGCAGCCAGAAATTTTCAATACCGATCAAGGCAGCCAATTTACTAGTTTTTACTGGTGCGATTTATTAAAAGAAAAAAATATAAAAATCAGTCATGACGGCAAAGGACGCTGCTTTGATAATATTTTAAATGAAAGATTGTGGCGAACTGTTAAATATGAAGAAGTTTATCTAAAAAGCTATGAATGCGTTTCTGACGCAAGAAGGCAATTATTAGATTTTGTGGAGTTTTATAATTATCAAAGACCGCATCAGGCTTTAAAATATAAAACTCCTGCTGAAATTTATTTTGAAAATAAAATTGTGAATTAATTTCACGCGAATTAGCGTGGTGGTGTTTAAAAGCTTTCGATAAATTTTTAGCAAAATTTATCGAGATTTAGTCCTATAACAAAAGAAAAAATTGGTCTGGCTTCAGGGGTGCAGTTTAGAGTCCCATTCTTGCAGCGGATTTAATCATGCTGCCAGATTGTACAGTGTAACAAAATCCTTTGATTTGCTGCAAACGATTTCGTTTGTAGTAAAATTGTTTTGGTAGCTGTTCCATTAAGTGTTAAGTTTTATTAAAGATGGTTTGACTATAACT